>CAYNWQ010000022.1:0-10875 GCA_964400955.1 uncultured Gordonibacter sp.
GATAACGGGCACAACCTGAAGACTCTTCATATAGTTAACCCCGTTTTGCTCACTCTTTTCAAAGGTAATCTTTATACTATCTACACCAGAGCCATCTAAGGCTGTATAACCAAAAGTGGTAAAGACAGCATTATTCGGGTCACTCGGTGCCACCTGAGTAGAGCTCGGTACAACATCAGTAACGCCAACAGGTATAACAGGTTCGCTAAATTCGAGGATAGTTTCTTTACCATCGCGGAAAATAAAATGAACAAGATTGAGTGCAGTATGAGAAATCTTTCCTGATTTCGAAATTGACAGCAACGCATTTTTGGTATCAGCGCAATCTATTAAGAAAAATCCAAATTCATGATCAAAGCCATCGGTTTCGATAACTTTATCGAACGCAGCAGCAGAAATATCACTGCGAGGTAATAAGCGAGGGCTATGAATAGCATAATATCTTCCAGTGTCCTCGAAACTAGGAGTGCCCCACGTAATATTTCCGGCAGTTACAAAGACCCCTTGCGTCTCATCGGTACTTGCATCGTCACGCAGTTCAAGACGCACAGCACTTGCATACGTCGCTTCGATTGCTTCATAGACACTAGTGTTGTCGCCATTGGTGCGCACTCCTGACACAACAAGCAACAAAACACGTTGTACGTCATCGTTCTTCGCAGAAATCTTAACGTCGAAATCATAATCGTAGAGTATGTCGCGTGTTATGTTTGACAATCCGGATTCTTTGGATACTTCAAAGCGTACCGGGAACGGCTTAGACACACCTTCGTCGGTAATTTTCTGATACACGACACGTCCCAAAACGTTTCCATCATAAATAACAGGCGCGATACGGAAAAGATAGCGAGCTCCATTGAGTTCAATAAGCTTGCTGCGTGATGCACTGAACACATCTTTTGCAAGTAGGTTCATATGACGCGGGCGCACGCCACCCTCTTTGCCCAACTCATAAATAGGACTATCACCACTACCACGATCGTTATACTGCGCATCGTGCCCACTTGTCCAGCTATAATCATAATTATCACTAGCATTAAGGATGCTGAAATTGCCATCTTCGTCAGCAGATACACCGGGCACGACCATAGTAACGCGTTTAATGTCGTCGCTAAGACCCGTGCGTTTTTGATGTGAAAAATCAGATATAGTCAAAGGCTCAAATACTTCTTGCGTATCACCCTCTGCACCAAGTGGCACTTCGGCGCTTTGCGTGCTCATACCGGTGTCTACCGTAATCTCTGCAACGCCTTTTAGCTCGGCATCAGTAACCGCAACAAAAGCTTCAGCGTCGAGGCCATCTTTCAAATCATGCTCATAGGGATTAGTCCCAGGAATGTAGTATGCGCCACCCTCTTGCACAAAACTGTATGCAGCATCAAGGGTTTCTCCATCTGCGTCAAGCGCCGATGTTGACTTTGCATCGTCGTCGGTATCCACAAGTTTTGGCCAGCTGCCATGCAAGAATGGGAAATTGCCTTTCATCAAGCAAAATTCAACAGCAATGGATAGCTCGCCGCTCAAGCCAAGAATAAAACGGGGGTTTTTCTTGCCTTTGGCGTTCTTTTCATCGCGAAATTGAAGCGCCATCGAAAAGCCACCACTACCCCGCAATCCTACATTAGCAAGATAAGGCACACCAACACAAACGGCAACGAAAAAGCCGATGCAGAAGTTAAGCATAAAGTCTTCGGCACGTATAAAGTGCAAATTAGAAAAGACTAGGTCAAGACCTGCATTTTCCGCTTCTGATTCAAGTTCAAACTCAATACCAGCAGCAAGACGCAACGACCCACCGATTTGAGCATAAACAAATGCGACGATAGGGAAAGTAAAAGTTCCCCCTATCGTAAACGCGACGTCGCCGCCAGCACTTCCTTCCCATTTGCTCTTATCTTTATCGTATTCCATTTCCGCCATAAACTGAAATACCACATTAAGCGTCCAAGATTTGGTCATCTTTTGAGCAATTTCTTTGCCCGCCTTGAGGTCTTTGACCATTTGACTCATTTTATCTGCGCTTTTTTGCAGAGTACGATATTTGCGTTTTATCTGGCTTATCGCTGATTGACGGGGGCATGATCGCCATGAAGTATCGCCGGTATAAGCGTCAGGTGCATTTGACCAATTGGCAAACTCGATTTCTACACCAAACATAAGATAGCCCACCGGGTCATATCGAAATACTAGCGGCAGGGTTGGCAACCACGTGCTAAACTCGGCACCGGCAAGACCTACCGGCAGACCGTCTTTCGGTAAAGTAATGGTAGGATTGCTCACTTTTTTCATGCCAGGAACCGGGTTAGAGCTCAATAACACTAAACCATCCTCGGCTCCATCTGCAGCAAGCGAAAGTGAAACTGACTGAGTTGATTGGGTAGAAGTGCTATCGCCCTCAGCAAGCGGGAAGTCGTCGTCCATATCTTGCGGGCCGTCGTCCCAATCACTGCGGTATACCGAAAGCCCTGTCTCTACTGAGTAGAGTTTAGCTGCTTCCCCGCTCTTTGCAGGGTCGCTCAAAACGATAGTAATCACATCACCTGCTTGCAGCACATCAGAGCTTGTGGTGCACAGATACTGTTTGGAGTCGAAATTGATGGTTTTAAATTCGCCTGCTTTTCCTTCGACAACCTGAGCGCTCGATACCGCCTGACCCACGCGTGAAGCGGTATTACTTTTAGTAACGATAGGACACACCGAATATTTCGCATCTTCAGGGAAATACAGCTCGGCGGCGAAATTGTGTTTGATGTCGTTTGATGGAGAAAGAGGAAACTCTTGCTGGTTAAACTGGATATCCCAGTCATCAAAAGAGATAAAGCGGAAATAAGGCTTAACATGTAAAGACCCATCAGCCCAAGTCTCGCGTTCAAGCTCTATAATAGGAGCCTGTATAGCGAGTTGGTCGGTAACGTGAAAACGCGGCAAAATAACCTGGCGATATTGCTTTCCCTCGTAATCAAAAGGCGTAATGGTGATCTTTGCATCACTTTCCCAGTATTCCCCTGCATAGTCTGAGACTTTTTTGCGACAGACCTGCGACACATTGAAGTAAACGACACCACCATGTGTCTCTGAGATATCAGCGCATTCCTCATCGTTGTAAAATGACTTAACTTTAACCTCAACGCTTGGTAGGGGAGTTTCTTTATCAAAACAGACAACACCAAACATTGATTCAAGCACTTCTATCTGTTGCACGACACCTGAAACGCGGTCACCATCAGCAAATGCTTGCGCTCTTTCTTTGCCGCCGGGCAACCAATATGTGTTGGCTTTACCAATAACAGGTTCTAAGAAAAGCGAACCCACAGCACACGCTGCACCTGCCGCAAAAGCGCGACGGGAAATACCTGCTTTTTGAGCGCGTTTGGGCTTTTTTTCAACCGGCATGACTGAAGCGTCAAGAGGCACAATATCGATTGGGTCTAAATGAGGACTTGAAGGATTTGTCTCGAAAAATTCATTTGGTGTAGTCATGAGGGGTTCCTGCTTTCTGCTCACTGAGTGAGCTAGTTGTCGTCAGGCTTGCCTTTGAGGGCATAAACCGCATGCATTATACTGCTTTTGGTGCATGCCCGAAGGTAAAACATGAAATCTAACCTAAGTTTTACCGCATATCATAACCACAGAGACGAGCGGGGATGTATGTCGAAGCAACCGGGGATTTATGTCGAATCAACTGGAGATTTGCGCCAAAGCTACCGGGGATTTATGTCGAAACCAGCGGTGATTTAAGAGGCTTTATGCCAGGGACGACGAAAGAATAGTGTTATTCGCAGTTGAGCTATATTCAGTTATTTTGCTTTTTAGGGAAAGTTTATATTCATTTATCCCGCCTTGCGAGAAAATGACCCGCATGCGACCTGCATACAGGCTGCATACAACTTAGGCGCTCCTTTCGCTTTTTGTACGAGCGTTATGTTTATCTCTGCATTTTATCTACAAGAAAGGCTTTTCATGATAAGCATCAAAAACGTAAGCAAGTCTTACAACGGCGGGAAAAGTTATTCCGTCAAAGATCTCTCACTCGACATCAAAGACGGCGAAATATTTGGCCTATTAGGTCCTAATGGCGCTGGTAAATCTAGCACACTTAACATGTTGGTAGGCGTGCTCGACCCTACAGAAGGCTCCATCGAGATTGACGGTATCGATGTTTCGAAAAATCCCACAGAAGCTAAGCGTCACCTTTGCTATGTGGGAGACAGCCCTGATCATCTACTGCGCCTCAAAGGCCGCGAATACCTACAGTTTATCGCTGACATCTACGGCGTGCCTGAAGATGTGCGTGCAAGCCGCATCCAAGAGCTTGCCGAAAACTACAGCATGTCAGGCGTACTCGATAACCAGATACGTTCTTACTCACATGGCATGCGTCAAAAAATGATGGTGATGGGCGCGCTTTTACCTAATCCTAATGTCTGGGTACTTGACGAGCCAATGACTGGCCTTGATCCTAAAGCATCCTGGCTGCTCAAGCAATCCATGCGCCAACATGCAGACGCTGGCAAAACCGTGCTTTTCAGCACACACGTACTCGACGTTGCCGAAAAAGTCGTAGACCGTGTAGGCATTATCGCCCACGGCAAGCTTTTATTTGTGGGCACCGTAGAAGAAATGCGCGAACATTTCCGTGCAAACAGCTCACTCGAAGAGATGTTCCTCGAACTTACCAGCGAAGAGTCACCTTTTGCTAACGCAAACGAAGAGGAGGCGGCTGAGTAGTATGGGCGGATTTAGTTTCACCCAATTTCGCACCATGCTCAACGTCATTCGTCGTGGCGAAGAGCACGGAGATTCTAAAACCGACGAGATGCTTGGTTCTGCGGGTAAAAAACTCACCCCTGAAGCAAAACGAGCTCTCGCAGGTGCGATCTTGCTGGCACTGTGTGTTGGACTTTTTATCGTAGGTATGAAGGCTGCCGAGACTGACCTTTCTATCACAAAAGCATTTTTCATCATGATTGCCATGCTTGTAGTAATGGTCGTCGTTATGGGTTTTTACCAAGCTGTAAGCATGCTGTATTTTGTAAAAGACATGAGCTTTTATCTGGCGCTACCCATACCTCCTATAGTGGTCATGGCCGCGAAAATGACGTATTTTTTGCTCTCGCAAGTAGTCGTCAATTGCGTCATCGTGGCTTTTGGTCTGGGTTTTTTGACGGGGCGCGGAGAGAGCGTTTTAAGCTATATAAGTCTTATCCTAGCGTTTATACCCTGCGTCATCGCATGTGCACTTGCGCTTATCATCATTGTTATCCCCATCATGCGTTTCTCACGCATCGCGGCTGATAAAGATAAGTTTGCGCGAGTCTTTGGCGTGATTACCACCGTTGTTTCAATCGTTATCGCCTCACTTGTAAGCCTTGGACTCCACGCGGTCTCTGACCCGAGCGCTATGATCTCTTCGGTAGGCAATACCATTGGCAGCGGTGTGACAAGCGTCGTTTTGGCGATAGTATGCGCGCCGACTCTTTTAGCAACCGAAGTATTTGGTGGCAATACGGCGCTTGGACTTATAGGAATGTATGGACTTGCGATTGTCTATGTCGCAGTGATGTGCTTGTTTGCGAAGCTCTGGTACTTTGAGGGCGTACGCGGCATGCAAGATGGCGGCGGCAAGAAAAGCAACAAACGCTACAGTGAAAGCGAACTCGCGAGTGCCGTTAAAATGCGCAGTCAGTTCAAGGCGTTTCTGGCGCAAGATATCGCAAGCTTGGTGCGCATACCTACGTTTTTCCAGCAGTTTGTTTTCATGATTGTTATCGAGCCAATCATCGTGGTAATCATTGGGTGCCTGACTCTCTATATGAAAGACGGCGAATTCTTCGGCAGTTTTTTTGCGCTGCTTAACGCTGCAAGCATCGGAGAGGCGGGCGTTGCGGGAAACACCTATCTTTTAGTTATAGCTGTGGTTGTTATGGTTGGCTTTATCGGCGGTATCCTTTCTTATATGAATTGCTTTACGCTCGGCCGCGATGGTCAAGATTTCTTTTATTTGCGCACGATGCCTTTAAACATGAAGCAATACGTTAACGCTAAGTTTTTTAGTGGATACCTTTTGAGTCGCGTGCCGGTATTTGTCGTGCTTTTTATTGCGCTTATCGCGATACAGATACCTATCGACATTTGCCTGCTTGCACTTATCGCTTACGTCTTACCAACGACCACCATTGATCTGGTTATGTTTGGCATTGGCAGCTTAAGTCCTAAACTTGACTGGGAAAGCGAAGCTGAGTTTGTAAAGCAATCAAATATTTATCAGCAAGCACTCATTTCAGGTATCGGCAGTTTGCTCGCTTTTGGCTTGCCTGCTGGCGCTGCGCTAGGTCTTTTCTTTTTGGGTATGCCCGGGTATCTAGGAGCTGCCGCGATACTTATCATCTGTGTTGCTGAATGCACAGCTGCATTGTATTTCGTGCCGAGGTTTGCGACCAAAAACATGGAAAAGATCCGACTTGCATAGATGACAAGCAGCAGAGGCTCGATTACCAGACGGCTAAAGCTCGGAAAGCTCACCTAGCTCGCCTGAGGTTCGATATCAAAACAGCCAGAAAAACAGCCAGACCGCGTGCGCGATAATGCACGGTCTGGCTGTATTATTTTGGGATTCAATATTTTCGTTGATTACACTATTTTCTTGCCGAAAACGGCAGCTATTTTTCGCAGCTCGCAGACAAGATCTGTGAACTGAGCAGGCGTGAGTTGTTGAGGGCCGTCAGATAAGGCCTTTGGCGGATTGGGGTGCACCTCTATCATGATGGAGTCACACCCTGCGGCAACAGCCGCATATGCAAGCGAGGGCACGAGGTCGCGCTGCCCTGCCGGATGCGACACATCCACGCATACCGGAAAAAGCGACTGCTTGTGTATAACTGGCACCGCTGCGATGTCGAGCGTAAAGCGCGTAGCTGTCTCAAATGTACGGATACCACGCTCGCAAAGCACAATGTTGGTATTGCCTTCTTGCGTGATATAGTCGCAAGCCGCCAGCCACTCGGCAATAGTGCCTGCAAAACCACGCTTGTAAAGCACCATCTTGTGTGAGGTAGCTGTCACTTGCCCAATCTTTTTAAGCAGGCTAAAGTTTTGAAAATTGCGCGCCCCGACCTGAAGGCCATCCACATAGCTGTGCACCATTTCACAATGCGCGGAATCCATGACCTCAGTGAGTGTCAAAAGGCCATATTTTTCGCCTGCTGCCTGCATAATCTTGAGCGCATCTTCGCCGAGGCCCTGAAAAGAGTGAGGGTTTGTACGCGGCTTGAAAGCACCGCCACGTATCCAGCGCAGGCCAAGTCCCGCTACGCATTCGGCTACTTCTTCAAATTGTTCGGTTGACTCTACCGAGCACGGACCAGCGTAGATAGTTATCTCGTCAGTACGCGTACCGAGATTTGGGATAGGGGGTATGTTTGCATAACTCATACTGACGGCGTCTCCTTCATAACCTTGAGAATGGAGGCGTAAATTTCACGAAGATTTTCGTTGTAGAGTGGACCGTCGTTAAAGCTATCGACTTTTGCAAAGATTTCTTCTTCGCGTTTGGGGTCATAAAGGCCCATATGTACACCCGGCTTCAACCCGCGTATTACCAGCGAATGACCTGCGCGCTTGTTGAGCAGCGCAACGATTTCGCGGTCGATTTCGTCAATCTTTTCGCGATGCTCTTGGATTTGAGCAAGCGCGCTTGCATCTTGCGACATTGTGTGTCCTTTCTTTTATCTAGACGGTTTTTGCATTGGTATCTTGAGTCGTTGCGGTACCTGCACTCGCATCGGCAGTTGTGTCAGCGTTAGTTTCGCTGGCGTCAGCTGTATTGGCAGCTTTGTCAGCAGTCTCGCCTTTGTCATCAGTAGTGACACCTTCCGCTTTTGCATCCTCGGTCTTGTCCGCATCGTTTTCGATGATGCTTTCAACTGGGTTAGTCGTCTCACCTTCAAGGTAAGTGAAGTGAATGGTGTCACCTTGCTGGTATTTCACGATGCCGATAAGCGACGGCAAAGCAAAATCGTAAATATTGTCGTCGTCATCTATCATCACATAAAAATGCGAGTTGCTTTCAACTACGGCCTGTGCCATGTTGGTGATGACGCCGCTTGTCTCAATGGCCGTAGACGACTCATTCGCCGCCGTCACGCCATTTGTCGCCAAAAGTGACAAGTAGGCCTTTTGACAATCTGCCACCGTATCTCCTACGGCTACATTTTGGTAGTGCTGGATATCTATCATGGCAAACTTTTTCACGAGGCCTTCGCTATCTTTGAGTGCCATAAAATAGGTAGGCTGGTTCGCCACATTGATAAGCAGAGGGAAGGTCGCAGTATAGCGTAAGTTTTGCACCTGACCTTCAGCTGAACCCATCGCTGATTCTTCGGTTGCGCCAGGTACCGAATAATAATGAGACTCAGCTGTACGCTGGTTTATGAGCACGAAACCCACGATGGAGTTATCGGCAGTAGCTGAGGTTACACCCGTATAAACCCACACGTCATCGTCTTTGGCGATGTAGTTATAGCCTAAGTCTCCATCGGTACCAGGCGTAGTTTGCACCACGCCCTCTTGGCCCAAGAAAGAGTTGAGCCACCCGTTTTTGTATTTGCCACTCCAGTTATACTGTTCTATCAGCAAGCTAGCCGGATAGACACGGTCAACCCATTCGGGCACTTCGTCAATTGCGAGATCTTGACACTCGCCAGTGGTGGCATCACACAAAACCACGCGCGATATCGTCGTACCACCAAAAAGGCCGATGGTGCGTGTCTGTACAGGGCAAATCCACCAAGGGTGCCCATCTTCATCTATCTCAAACGATTTTTCGTCAAACATGTAGAAGGGGTATTTTAACTGCACGTATCTATCGATATTTCGTGCAAGCGGCTCTGATTGCGAGTAATAGATAGCGCCGTCTTCGAGTTTTACAATCTCTGCATCTTGTGTAGTCATATTGACGAGTACATAAGCAGGGATGCCCGAACCGCGGTTGGTAAACCACTTGAACAAATCAGCATAACCAAGCGGGCTTACGCGTACCGGCTCACCTTGGTAATTAATCTGGCTGTAGAGCGACGAAATCTCAAACTGGCTTACGTATTCGGGGATAGAGCCCATCTCGCGGTTTCCTAGCAAGGCAGCCGAATCGCGGTCGATAACCGGGATCTCCGAATAATTGACTTCTTGGATATCCTGCGTGAAATCAAGGTCGGTCGTTTGTAGGATATTGGCATAACGTGACGCGTTACCCGGGATGATAGAGAGCGACATAATGCCGCCGCCAATACCGATAACGAGTACTATCACCGGCACAAACGAAAGCCACTTAAACATTTTGGAACGCGCGGGGCTCGCAGCTTTTTTCGCTGAACCCTCGGCGTAGGTTTTTGACTTGACGCGAAACACCAAAAAAAGCGGAAGTAGTACAAAAATAACGATAAAGCTCCATGTGTCTATCGAGTGAATATTGATAGGCGGATGGAACCACCAATACGCGCAGAGCAGCACTATCACAAGCACCACGATAGCAATAATGATTGCGCGTGTACTCCACGCACGCATGCGGTCTGCGAAAGGAAACTCTATGTGAGGTATGTTTGTGCTACTACCCGAGTCATCGCCCGTTTTGCCACCGCGAGTGGAACTGCCTGCATCTCGCCTGCGACCACGACCTGAGCTGCTGTCGCCGGCTGAGTCGCCGCGACTACCGCGCCCGCCTCGCGTGCTCGAAGCGTCTTGCGCTTCTGCGTCAATAGGCGAGCTCGCGCCGCGCCCAAAATCTTCACCGTTGATATTCATGCCCGATTGCTTGAGCGCTTCAAGCAAGGCTTCTAGTCCAGATGTCTGTTTCACAGGCGTCTCTTTCTCATCGTTTACAAATTTGATTGCGCACACTATACACTAAAAAGGCACCTTTGCTGTCAGAGCGATTGTTCTGTTAACAAGATTTTACGCAAGGTTGCGCGAGGCTGCGCAGCACAGCCCAAGCTTGCACGAAGATGCGCAAAGCAACACAAAGCTACATCAAGCAGCGAAGGATTACGCAAGATTGCGCAGCACAAATGGCAGAATGCCTCCGTTTGCAAAGTAATGACCCTCAGTAGGGGTATCTATACGCACACGCGCCTTAAAATCTATAACGCTGCCGTCAGCGCGCACAGCTTTTACGCTCGCCACCTGCGGACAAGGCTTGCCGGCCGAAAAATCTATCGCCTCTACGCTATAGGTTTCTGTGCCATCAAGGCCAAGTGTATTCGTACTTTCGCCCTCTAAAAACTGCAAAGGCAAGATGCCCATTCCAATAAGGTTTGACCGGTGAATACGCTCAAAACTTTCTGCTATTACGGCACGCACACCTAAAAGCATAGGCCCTTTCGCCGCCCAGTCGCGCGATGAACCGCTGCCATACATCTTGCCCGCCACGACAATCGTCTGAATGCCTGCATCGTGGTAGTTTTGCGCTGCGTCAAAAAGCGGACGGATCTCCTCTGCCAAAAAGTCATAGGTCCAACCGCCTTTTTTACCTGCAGCGAGCATATTTTGCAGTTTTACGTTTGCAAAAGTACCACGCATCATAACCTCATGGTTGCCACGACGCGCCCCGTAAGTGTTAAAGTCTGCCGCCGCAATGCCGTGCTCGCGAAGATAGCGTGCTGCAGGAGATGCAGGTGCTATAGCACCTGCCGGCGAGATGTGATCAGTCGTAATAAAGTCACCAAGCAGTGCAAGCACACGCGCGTCTTTTACAGGCGCGGGAACACTCACCTCTTTGGTCATGCCGTCGAAATAAGGAGGACGACGTACGTAGGTAGAAGACTCATCCCACGCAAAAGTGGTAGATTCACTCGCGTCAAGTGACTCCCATGACGCATCTCCCGT
>CAYNWQ010000023.1:0-10684 GCA_964400955.1 uncultured Gordonibacter sp.
CAAATCTCTGCTTTGCGCATAGCGTGTGAAATCATGCAGCAAGCTGCGCGTTTTGGACTTGGAGGGTATGGGTGTGTGCGTATCCTTGCAAATGTCTCGGTTGATGTGTCGGCTCACCTAGAAGCCGACCGTGTTTGCTCGGGAGAAACTGAGGTAACAGAGTCGAGAGATGTACTTGTATGCACATGGGCTCATGCGGCAAAGCTTGAGAGCACAGCGTGTGAAGTGCTTTTTGCCTGTGACGCCGATAATGTTAATCATGCGCTTACTGAGCGCGCAGATGCGCATACAACGCTTTTTCGCAAGCTTGGCATTGAGCTCGAAAGTGATACGCTCGGCCGCGCACGTAGAGAGTTTAGCGCTCTTGCGCAGGTGCCAAGTAAGGAGTTGGTGATAGAGCGGTGTCTGTATAACGTTGATGCTGAGCCGACGTATCCGGCGATGGTTGTTGAAGAGTTGATAGATTGTTACAGAGATGACCCTGCTGCGACAGACGATATCGATAATCCTTATGCACTGCCGCCCTATTTTTTGAAAACTAAGATTGAACGCGGAGAAGGCTATCTTTTTGAAAATGCAAGTCTAAAGCCTGCGCCGCAAGAGGTGTCTGCGCGTATCTCTTATCTAGATGCGAGTGAGATTTATCCCGAATCTCGGCCGTATGTGGTGCTGTCGCGCGTGCCAAAGACAGATGAAGTGCGCCTCTCGCCTTCACAGATAGAAAGCTATCTGGCGTGCCCTTACTTGTGGTTTGTAAGCCGCAGACTCCATGTCGAGTCTCTTGAGGAAGATTTTGGACCTTTGCAGATGGGTGATTTTGCCCATCAAGCACTCCAACATTTTTATGAGCGCTTTCAGAAAGAGACCGGGCAAGCAAAAGTGACATGCGCTACTTTGGCGCATGCACGTGCAATTATGCAAGAAGTACTTGACGCCGACGAGCGTGCGCAGTCAACTCTTTCTCCCGAAGACAATCGTCTTATCCCGCTAAATGAGCTTGAAGCGCGAGAGCTTACTGAGCTCAAAAACAGACTTATAAATTTCTTAGACTATGAGACCGTGTTTTTGCCAACTTTCAGTCCAAAGTATTTCGAGTATGAGATAGGCAAAGATGAGCCGATTACGTATGCGGGCGTGCGCCTCACAGGAAAAATCGACCGAATCGATGTGGATGAGCAAGGACGCGCGGTTATCGTTGATTATAAAAGTTCGGTTTCTGATGAATACGAGCTCATGAGTGGTGGACAAGCGCTGCCTCGAAAAGTGCAGACCCTGATATATGCGCTTGTAGTCAAACGCCTGCTTGGCCTTGAGGTAGTGGGTGCGCTATATGTGAGCTATGGACGCAAGATTAAACTTGCTGGGGCTTATGACCCGATAGCAATCGATGTGTCTCATTTGCCTAATATTAGAAAAGACAAGTGTAAGTGTGAGATAGTGCCGGATATGCAAGTGCCAACTTTTGATGTTTTACTTGAGCAAACTGAGCGGCGCCTCGAGAGTGTGATTTCGCACCTTTTAGCAGGCGATGTCACTGCGCAGCCTCTTGGAGCATTTGCTTGTAAATATTGCCCGTATATGGCTTGTGCTGAGAGGAAGGCTTAAGATGGCGCTTACACTAGGTCAAAAAAAATGTATTGAAACTCTCGATAAGCCTTTGGCGGTTTCGGCGGGCGCGGGAAGCGGAAAAACATTTACGCTCACGCGCCGCATTGTAAATGCTTTGTCGACTGGTGCCGTAAGTGATGTGGAGCGTATTGTCGCTATCACGTATACCAACAAAGCTGCAGCTGAGCTCAAGAGCCGCATCAGGAGTGCTTTGCGTGCTGAGGGAATGCTTGATCAAGCTCTCAAAGTAGACTCGGCGTGGATTTCGACAATACATGGCATGTGTTCGCGTATGCTTAAAGAACACGCTCTCGAGGTCGGTGTGGATCCTGACTTTGAGATGATTGATGAGACGGTTTCAAAAAACTTTTTGGAAGAATCTCTCGATGAAGTTTTGTGCGGTGTAGATGATATAGTGGCGCCAGAGGGGCTCGACGCACTTTTTGCCGAGTACGGCTCGCGCTCATATGGCAATTCTGCAGCGGGGTCGGTTTATGATATGGTGTCGGAACTTGTCGAGTCTGCTTCGGCTGACCCTCGCGGCATCGATGCTTTGAGTCTTCCGAAAGCGCAAGATAAAGGTGTTATCTTGCGCCGTATGGTGGAGCTTGGCGAAAGTCTGCTTGCCTCACTTGAGGGACAAAAAGCAGGTAAGACGCGTGATGGTCTGCGTGATAAGACGCAATTTGCACTTGAAAAAGTGACGGATGCTCTGGGAAAAAATGAGTGCATTGCCGATGAGCAGGCGCTCGAACTGATAAATTTATTTCCTGTACCGGGAGGAAATTTTGGGGATGATGAATATAAAGATTTTGCCAGAGGTATAGCGCAGGACTACATGAAGTGCGCTTCTGAGCTGCGCGATGGTTGCGCAGTGGCCTATTTGCAAGACCTCATATCTTTAGCGCGGCAAGTGTTTAATCTCTTTCAAGAAAAAAAACGTGCACAAGGTATGCTTGACAATAACGATTTGCTGACATTAACAGCACGTGCTTTTGAGACTTGTCCTGCAATGATTGAGGACTATGCTGATAGATTTCAACTTATTATGATTGACGAGTTTCAAGACACTGACCAGGTGCAGGTTGATATGATTTCGCACCTGTCAGGCGAGCGAGGGGAGCGTTTGTGTACGGTAGGTGACGCGCAACAAAGTATCTATCGCTTCCGTGGGGCAGATGTGTCGGTGTATCGCAGACAAATCGAGTCGGTGCTCGCACAAAATCCTGAAGGGCTTATCCTTTTACCTGACAATTTCCGCTCTCATGCAGATGTGCTTTCTTTTGTTGATCGTATCTTTGAACAGCCTGATGTATTTGGAAAACAATTTATGTCACTTTCGGCGGCGCGTGATGAAAGCCGCGTGCAATGTCCGTTTTTAGGTTCGGGTGCGCGTGTGGATGTGAGTTTTGTCACTTATCCTTCTCAGGGTGTTTCGCCTGACGAAGTAACACGTGCATCGGCGCATGCAATTGCGCAGCGTTTTGCAGTGCTGCATGAAGCGGGGCATGCGGCAGGAGATATGGTCGTGCTTTTGCGATCAACCACACATGCTGATGTATATGCGACAGCGCTGCGGGAGGCAGGCTTGACGTGTGTGGTGGTGAAGGGGTCTATCTTCAATCGTGCGCCTGAGGTAAAACTCATGGTCTCTCTTGCGAAAGTGATAGCAAATCCACTTGACACTTGTGCGCTTTTTGAAGTGCTCTCAAGCGAGATGTTTGCACTTGCGGCGGATGATTATTTGTACCTGTCGACGTATGTTGACGACAAAGGCAAGCCGCATTCTCGACCGCTTTGGCAAGGGCTAATGTCGTGTTTTCCGGAGATAGGTGAGGAGGGCGGACAGCTCGAGGCGCGCGAGATGCGAGGAGGCTTTGAGGGGCGCGAGACGCGTGGAGAGTACGAGGGGGGCGAGACGCGTGAGAACCTCGATAGGCGCGAAATGTGCGAGACGAGCGAGTCGAGTGGAGAGCGCAAGACACGCGCGCGACTCGGTCTTGAGAGCGCAGTGCGCACCATCAGGGCAGCAGTCCGGGATGCAGGACGCATCCCGACTTCTGAGATTATGCAGCGCGTTATACTCGATTGCGGTTGGCTTACGCGTCTTGAAAAGCAAGGAGCAGAAGGTCAGGCGTGTGCAGCAAATGTCTTGAAAGCTATACGTGTAGCAGCTACTCTCGAAGCTGAAGCTACGCTAGGACCGGTTGAGCTCGCTTCTGTGCTTGCCCGCAAAATCGACCTTATGCGTGATGCTCCCGGTGCGCTTACTGGTACAGATGGCGATTTTGTACGCATTATGACAGTGCATGCCTCTAAAGGCTTAGAGTTTCCTATTGTCGCTGTTGCAGAGCTTGGTATGGCGCGAGTGAGTGCGAAGCGTCTCGAGTTAGAACGAGTGCAAAAAAATCTCTATGTTTCACTTAATTTGAGTGCGAGCACCTCCGATGTAAGTAGCACGTCTTTATTGGGAAAAACCAACGCAAGTGCTTTTGGTTTTGATGATTTGAGTGAAGATGCGCTGGCCTCTCAGGTAGTAAAGTGTGAAAGTGCTGGAGAAAGGCGTGCGCTCATATCCACTTTGCGAAAAAAAGCTGAAGAACAAGAGGCCTTGCGTCTTTTGTACGTGGCGCTCACGCGTGCAAAAGAAGCATTAGTGGTATCTTTGACAGGAAAACGCACGAAAGATAATCCAAATGGCGCAGGACGCGGCATTGTGAGCTATATACAATCTGCTTTATGTGGTGTTCAAGGCCAGTTTGAGAGCGGGCGAGCGACGTATGACTTCGGCGCTAGTATGCCTGCGGTGTTTGAGCGCATTGACTTAGAAGCCAAAAAAGTGCCTGAAAGCGAAGCGTCGGGTATCGAAGCTAGCCCTGAGAGCTTAGCTGTTTCTGGTGAGTCTGCTAGCACTGACGTGTGGGTCGCTTCCGGCGCGGCAGGTGCATCCTGTGCGCTCGTCACTTCAACACCACCTGAGCTTTTTGATATCGTTGTCGCTTCAGATAAGCAACCTTTTTATAATAGAGCGGTGCGTGCCGAGTGGAAAAATGTCTTTAGTTATACGTCTATATCGGATGTTGCGAAAGGCGAGCAAGATGGACGCGACGAACAAGTTGTGCGCGATGCACAAGATGTGATAGGTGCGCAAAATGCATACGGTGCACAGGATGCAGACGATGCATATGGCGCACAAAGCGAGCAATCACGCACAAACGGTTTTGCGAGCATAAACGATCCCATAAGCATTAATGATGAAGCTTGGGCAGAGATTGACGCGCGACTGATGGAAGATGTCTCAGCAACCGATTTTGGCGTAGTATTTCATCGACTTGCGCAATATGCGGTTGAGACTCGCGCTTCAGGTGAGCCTCTCAAATGTCCATCCGATGAGCGTATAGGCGCATTGTGTAATGCATACGGGCTAAGTCAAGGAATGCGCAGTCGTCTTTCCTTAGCACTTGCGCGTTGGTTTTCGTCTTTGATAGCTGTGCGAGTTGCTGCGTTTTCTCAGCTTAGGGCAGAAGTACCTTTCTTTTTACGCCTTGAAAGCGAGGGTGAGCCCATATACCTTGAAGGTGAAATTGACCTGCTTGCTACGATGGGCACGACAGATACCGACGTACTTGTCATAGATTACAAAACAGGGGGACACGACGGTGAGACAATCGAGTATTTGTGCGATAAACACCGTTTGCAAGCTATGTGCTATGCACTTGCTATCTTAAAACAGGGCTACCCCCGTGTTGAGCTGGTATTCGTACGTGTAGAGCAGGTAGACAATCCTTCGTCAAATGAACCGCAATGTGTGAAATATATATATAAATGTGACGAAATTGCTCAGCTTGAATCAAATATCGTAACGCTTTGGCAAAAGGCTCAATTGCAAAAAGGATAGGGCAGCGTAATCAGTAAAAGACGTTCATCTTCCAACCGAATTATTTGAGTATACTTATCTGTTGAGCTGGTATGACGTGTTGAAATGTAACAGTACGGATACATCGTATAATGCTCGCTTGACTATAGTGTATACCAAAATTTGAAAAAATTCACGACTTTTATTTTTGAATTTAGCAGATACTATATTTATATGGCGCTTGACAAACAAGATTAAAAAAGGAACCGAGCATCCCAAATGACCCTTAATTAACCTTGAGCGCCATGTCGGGCAGGGTGGTCACGACTTACCTAAATTTATATCGACCACCCTGCGAGTTTTTTGCGCGCTTCTCGCGCGCATCATGTGAGTCACGCGCACTCATGCACTGCCTTAAATCTTTATCCCAAACTGACTATATGCTTCAGACACTCTCAGTTCGTATTCTTTGCGAGATCCTTTAACGACTGTGTCTAGGATGAGCCCGCAAACAAAAGCGAGTGCTCCCATAAACACTAAGGCCACCGCCAAAAGCGCGCTTGGCATGCGAGGAACAAGGCCGGTGTGAGCAAACTCTACGATAACTGGTATGCCGGCTATAAGTCCAAGTATGCACAAAAGCAGTGCCACCCAGCTAAAAAGCGCGAGTGGGCGATAATCTTTAAAGAGTGACAATATGGTGAGGAGTACTTTCATACCGTCTGAAAACGTGTTGAGTTTTGAAGTGCTGCCTTCAGGCCGATCTCGATAGTCTATGGGTACTTCAGCGATGCGCCAGCGTTTGTCGACCGCATGTATAGAAAGCTCGGTTTCAATCTCAAAACCAGGAGAGAGGACAGGCATGGTTTTGGCAAATATCTCATTAAAGGCTCGGTATCCTGTCATGACGTCAGAAAACTCAAACTTGTAAATGAGTTTGATAAGCCAACGTACCAGATTGTTGCCAAAGCCATGAAATGCTCGGTCGTTTTCGTCAGCATAAGTACCGTTAGAGAGACGGTCGCCCACGACCATGTCTGCTTCGTCAGCCATAAGCGGAGCGAGTAAGTCGCGTGCCGCTTCGGCTGGGTAGGTGTCGTCGCCGTCCACTAAAACATAGTAATCGGCATTTATCTCGCGCAGCATTTGGCGCACTACATTGCCTTTTCCTTGGCGCCTTTCGTGACGAACCACTGCGCCATGCGCTGCGGCAATCTTGGCTGTATCGTCTGAAGAGTTGTTGTCGTATACATAAATGGTTGCTTCTGGTAGTGCGACTTTGAAATCATCTACTACTTTCGCAATCGTGATAGCCTCGTTATAGCAGGGTATAAGTACCGCTATAGAAGGCGTGCTTGCTTTTACATCTGTCGCTTGTGATGCGGGCTCTGCTGGGTTTGTAAGCTTATGTGCGCTCGCAGAGCTACTTATATTAGTTTCCACAAATGCTCCAATCGTTTATCAATGTGTGTTATTGTAAACAATCACACCAATATTTTCACTTAGATAAGGCAATCATGAAAAAACTTATAGAGCAAATACTAAAATTTGGCATAGTGGGCTTCATCGCTTTTATCATTGACTACGGCTTGCTTGCTTTACTTACCGAAGTTTGCGGTATCAATTACCTTATGAGTGCGTCTTTGTCTTTTATCGCTTCGGTGGTGTTTAACTATGCGGCTTCTATGCGCTATGTGTTTCGTCATAAAGAAGGTATGAGCAAGACGCGCGAATTCACCATCTTTGTCATGCTTTCGGTGATAGGTCTTGTCATCAATAATGCCTGTATGTGGGCGGGCGTTGAGCTATGCGGTATTCATTATCTCATCACGAAATTAGTCGCTACCTTTATCGTTATGGTGTGGAATTTCGTAACGCGAAAAATCTTTCTCGACTCGAGCGATGAGCAATAAAGAACCTATCGTCTAGTGTCCTGAAAAATCTATCGACAAACGCCCGAGGGACCTATCGACAAACGTCCCAAAGAACCTTTTAGCTAGCGTCCGGGGCGCTAGCTAACTCGCATCGGGGCAAGTATTTGTCAAATCTAGACAGAGTGTAAGTCTGGTAAATATTATCCTTGTATTAGAATAAAAATAGACTATCATGAACATGTGTGTAAAAACCGCATTCTTGTAGGTACAGGAGTCGGTTTTTTTAACACGTAGACAAGAGGGACGAAAAAAGGGCTAGGAGACAAAGGATATCTTTGTTTGCTTCCTAGCCTTTTGAGTTCCGAAAGTAGAAAGAAAGGATGGTAAGTTATGGGACACGATGCGCATATGCGCGCAAATATGTCACTTGGTGCAAAACTAGGCATGCTGTGTGCGGTATTACTGCTTGCATTTGCAGCATGTATGGCTGCACCAAATATGGCTTTTGCGAAAGGGGGTGTATTATCAGGAAGCGGTACTTCGTCAGATCCGTATCTTATTGAAGACGCACAAGATTTATGCAACATATCAAATATGTCAGCTTACTATAAGATGACGGCAGACATAGATATGAGCGGTGTTTCTTTTACTCCTATTGGTTCAAGTGACAGCAGCGCATTTAAGGGCAGTTTTGACGGAGATGGACACGAGATAAAAAATCTCTCTATCTCTGCGAGTGGCTCTAGTATTGCCGCGGTTGGATTGTTTGGCTACGCCAGAGCGGTAAGCGCCTCTTCGCCAGTGGTGATAAAAAACCTTACCTTATCAGGAGAAATAAGCAATACTACATCAGTAAGTGGTGGCTATACCGGAGGTATTGTGGCTTATGGCTATGGTTTGACCTTAACTAACGTTGTAAATAAGGCAAATGTGACTGCTGCAGGTGATAGTGGTAAACTAAACGGAGCTGGAGGCCTTGTTGGCTATTTCTTGTCAAACAACAGCTATGGTCCTATTAAAATAGAGTCCTGTGGCAATGAAGGTGATATTACCGTAAAGGGTACAAGCAGTAATGCGGCTGCCAACGCTGGAGGTCTCGTAGGGTCGTTCTATGGTATACAAAGAGGCTCCACAAATCCTAACTATATAAAGAATTGCTACAACACCGGTAACGTTACTGTAACGAAAGGCTATGGTGTAGGTGGTATAGTGGGCTCAGCTATGACGTATCAATCAAGGCCTGCATCATACTTTACTATTCAGAATTGCTTTAATACTGGAACCGTTTCTATAACCGACACGGCAATCATTGCTGAGAATAAAGATTATTGTGGTGCTATAGTTGGTCTGTGGAATAATTCCCAATTGGCTGCAAATTATGCTAAGCGTTATAGTGTGCTTAATTGTTACTGGGATGAGAATTCTTGTAGTCAAGGCGTGCCTACCAATCGTGGAAATCCTAACATGACTATAGAGGCAACAAGCAAGACTGCAGATGAGCTCAAATCGGCAGATTTTGTTAGTGTGCTAAATGGCACGGATGGTACTGCGTGGGTAAAAGGCAGCAAGTATCCTCGTCTTTCTTGGCAGGTTGTGCCGGGTTTACCTACGATAAGCACCAACCTTTCTAGCGATATGGTGGAATACAATGCGGGAGCTACTGATGTCAAAGCACTTTCGGTTGTGGCTGCTTTGCCTGAGGAAGGCGAGACCGGTGCAGATGGTACGCTGACTTATCAGTGGTATAAGAGCGCCACTGCAGACACCGAAAATGCCACAAAGATAGAAAATGCTACCAGTGCGAGCTATACTCCTCCTGTCAATGAAGCGGGTGACTCTTACTATTATGTGGTAGTTACCAATACATGGAAAGAAGACGACGCAGACAAAACCCAGTCTGTCACTTCTCAAATAGCACATGTTTTGGTGCATTCAGCACATGCAGCGACTACACCTATCATTTCAGTGCAACCATTGTCTGTTGATGCGGCTCAACAAGGAGTAGACATTACGCTCACTGTTGCTGCTTCAGTTACGGGAGACGGTGCAGGCACACTGAGCTATCAGTGGTATAGCTGCGATGATACTGCAAAAACAAATGCGAAAGCGATAGTGGGCGCAACGGGCGCGAGCTATAAGCCCGACAACCTCGCAGTTGGTAAAAAATACTACTACTGCACGGTAACTAATACCTTTGAGCTTACCAAGACAGCTGCAGCTGATACCAACGTTGCTTACGTAGAGATTATGCCTATCGAGGTAGCGAGTGCCGCAGATCTTAAAGCAATCGCTGACAAGGTAAATAATGGCGAAAATCTCGCGGGTTACACTATCAAACTTACGGCAGATATCGACCTTTCTTCCGATGAGTCCACGAAAACATGGACGCCTATTGGTTTTGGGTCTGATACGGCTAATACCTTTGCAGGTACTTTTGAAGGACAAGGTCACAAAATCACTGGTCTTAATGTGACAACAACACAGACGGGCGCCGGTTTGTTTGGTGCTGCGGGTAATGGCGCGGTGATTACAGACCTTACGGTATCAGGCAATGTTTCCGGCGCAGAATCTGCTGGTAGTATCGTAGGTAATGTGTCGGGCAAAATCACTCTTGAAAATGTCGGCACAGAAGTAAACGTAAGCGGTAGCAAATATGTTGGTGGCTTTGTGGGTCACCTGTTGAGCGGCAACGCTACTATCAGCAAATGTTACAGTCGTGGTTCGGTTGAGAGTGACGGCTCTCGTGGCGTCGGTGGTTTTGTAGGCCATGCGGAAAATAGCGTCAAAGCTACCTATAGCAACTGCTATGCCAAAACATCGATATCTTCGCCGAGCTACAGCACGGGTGGTTTTATCGGTTCGGCTTCATCTAGCGCCTTCAGCAATTGCTATGCTGCAAGCTCTATCACCTATACTGGCACCGATGATGCATCGTCATCTTGTGGCGCCTTTGTGGGTTATAATTCCAGCAATACTTTCTCAAATTGCTACTATGACAGCGATTTAAACCCGGATTTTGCTGCAGCAAGAGGCACGATAAGTGTTAACGGCATCACGGGCCAGACCAGCGCTGCCATGAAAGCATCTGCTTTTGTGACGAGCCTTTCAGCTGATTATTTTGAGCGCGATGCTGCAAAGATTAACTCGGGCTATCCGGTGTTGATTTGGGAGCATGTCGCTGGTACGCCTGAGATCACTGAAAACCCCCAAGGGACAACGATTACGCGCAATAGCGACTACACTGTTTCTGTTAAGGCAAATGCGCCAGCAGATGCGCAAGGAACCTTGAGCTATCAGTGGTATACCAACAAGACCGGCCTCACTGAAGTGAGAGGGTCGAGCGCTA
>CAYNWQ010000024.1:0-10613 GCA_964400955.1 uncultured Gordonibacter sp.
ACAAACCAATAATAGCAAGTCCCGCCAATATAAATCCAACAAACACTATGCAAGAAATCGTTTGGCCTAAAAGGCTCAAGCCTACCCAAGCAAAAGCAGATCCAATATAGCCTCCATGCGTAGAAAGGTTTTCTGCCCAAAAAAGCTCAACATAATTGTTGGGAGCGGTAAGTGAAGTGTAGAGTGAGAATATAGACAACACCGCCACAAACACGATAAGTAAACCAATCGCTATGCGTGTTGGTACACGTTCTTTTTCAAAACGGATAAGAAAGCTTATGCCCATGACAAGCAAAAAGAATGGAAAAATATAAGCACCAAGGCCTAGGCATAGATGAAGGCATGTCGAAATAATCGAGGCTAAGGGCGCATCTGTTGGCATAACAGCTGCAACCATACACACAACAGCAGCTACGCTAAAAATGACTCCTAAGAGATCTCGTTTAGTACGTTCGTCAAATATAGAAGTCGATTTCGCATTTGTGCCAGACGCTGCTTTTGCACTGCGAGGCCGCCCACCCTGTGCACGGCTGGCCTCTGCAGGTTTTTTTCTACGTGAAGTATTTTGTGCGGTTGATTGACGGGCCACGCCCAACTCCTTTATGCTACGTTTAATGTGCGTTTATATAAGGCAAATACGCAGGCGCAAAAAAACTTTATCAACTCGAGCTGCGCCTGCGATGATTATACTATATTTTTATCAAGTTCACTATAACCATAGGTCGCTGCTTTGTTCTTTCCCATAATATTGAAGAAAATGCATCACGCGCATACTTACGCACTTCTTTTTCGGTCAGGTTTTTTGCACAGGCGCGCTCTATAGAGTTTTTAACTGTTCTTGCAGTTTCATAACACAGATACTCATCATCGCCTCCGGTTATGCCATGCATTTCAACCTTCACATCACCGATAACTTGATTTTTCTCAAAACAAACAGCTGCAGCAATGCTTGCAAAACCCTGATTTCCCAAAGAAGTGCGCTCATCGAGTACGTCTTGCGAGGTGTCACCTACCGATAGACCATCCACATACACAATGCCGCTTTGTACAACTTCGCCACGACACACTCCCTTATGAGAGAGTACAAGGCTATCTCCGTTTTCACAAAGGAAAATATTGCTGCGCGGGATGCCACAAGCCTCAGCAAGCCTTGCATGAGCACGCAAATGCGTAGCTTCACCATGCACTGGCATAAAAGCACGAGGCTTCACGATAGAAAGCACTATTTTGAGCTCTTCGGCTCCAGCATGACCTGAAACGTGTACCCGAGCTCTACTTTTGTCGTAAACATCAGCACCTATTTTGGCAAGCAAGTTGATGATGCGCGTGACAGCTTTTTCGTTTCCAGGCACTGGTGTTGCAGAAATGATAACGGTGTCACCCTCTTCAATCTCTACCGTGCGGTGCTCACCATTTGCTATGCGCGCCAACGCAGACAATGGCTCTCCTTGAGAGCCTGTACACATGATGACGACTTCATCAGCAGGTATGCCTTTGAGCTCGTAAGCATCAATCAAACTTGCGTCGTCGATATTGAGGTAACCAAGTTTGCGAGCAATGTCGGTATTTTGAACCATAGAGCGTCCGGTCACGACAACCTTACGACCACAAGACACTGCCGCGTCGCAAATTTGCTGCAAACGATGAATGTGGCTCGCAAAAGAAGCAACAATAACGCGACCTTGCGCATTTGCGATAATCTTTTTAAGTTCTACACCGACACTAGCCTCACTCGGAGTAAATTCGGATTTTGTGGCATTTGTCGAATCGCTCATAAACAAGTCGACTCCCTCTTCGCCAAAACGCGCTAGGGCGGCAAAGTCTGTCGTGATGCCGTCAATGGGAGTCTGATCAAGCTTAAAGTCTCCCGTATGCAACACGTTGCCAGCTGGGCTTCTCAAAAAGACTCCGACTGCACCGGGTATAGAATGATTAACTGCATAAAACTCCGCCGTCATACACCCAAGCTTTATTTTGTCTTTCGGCTTTATCTCGATAAGCTTTGCATTTTTGATATGATGCTCGGCAAATTTGCACTCGATTAAACCTAGGGTAAGTTTTGTTCCATAGATAGGCACTTCAATATCGAGATCTTTTAGCAGGTATGGCAAAGTGCCTGTATGGTCTTCATGGCCGTGGGTGATGATAATACCGCGCAGCTTATGAGCGTTTTCTAAAACATAGGTATAATCAGGCAAAATCAGGTCAACACCGGGATGATTATCGTCGGGAAACATTAAACCCGCATCGTCAATAATCATGTCACCTTTGCATTCAAACACGGTCATATTTTTACCGATAGCATCGAGTCCACCGAGAGGAATTATCTTAAGTTGTGCACTATAATCCACTTTCGGTGCTGATGTGTCTTTTTGTTTGTAGGGAATAGATTCGCGTTTAACGCTTGGAGCTTGACCGCGATGCTTTGTTTGGCTTGATTTATTTTGATTAGATTTATCTTTTGCAAAGCTAATGTTATTCCTAGAGCTTTTCTCGCCAGGTTTGTCAGTACATGTGCCCTCGTTTGAATGCGTCAGGTTTGGGCGTTGTCTTTCAAGGTTTACATGACGATAACTTTTAGTGTGAGTCTTTGCGCTATCTTTTTTTTGGCGCGCGTCTGCGTGTCCACGTTGGCGTTCATTATTTTTTTCCATAGATTTCCTTACTCTGTTTTAGCGCATAAGCTAAAACAGGCTCACGAGGCCCTCTAGCTCTAAGAGCCCCTTTTTTGCTTTTATTTATTTTTGCGGGAGACACAAGCATATACGCACAAAATCCTACGTATAAACTCCCCTCCCGTGCCTTCAAAATCACCTGTTCAAATGAGTGCGACCACATCTAAACAGAGGATTTTGAAGGCACGCGGGTTATAAATCGCGCGCCTTCAAACGTTAAAGCGTCTATAAAACGCCTACTTCTTTCATAGTACGTGCAAGTTCTGCTGACTGCTCTTTTGTAGCTGGCACAAGTGGCAAACGTACGCCCCCAACTGGAAAACCACTCAGCGCAAGCGCTTCTTTCACCAATATAGGGTTAGCGGTCTTAAAGAGACCCTCCATAAGCGGCATCAAGCGCGCATTAGCTTCGCTTGCCTTTTCCCACTCGCCTGCCGCACACAAATCCACTATCTCTTTCATGCGAGCTGGTGCGACATTTCCAATGGTAGAAATCACACCAACGCCACCAAGCTTCATGATGTCATAGGTCGCCGAGTCATCACCGGAATACACCACGAAATCTTCTGGTGCACCCTCAATGATTTCAGCGATTTGATCCATACGGCCCGACGCTTCTTTGACAGCCACGATATTTTCACAGTCGTGCGCAAGACGCAAGGTAGTTTGTGCTTCCATGTTGACCACGCAACGCCCCGGGATGTTATAGAGAATAATAGGAGCATCAACCGCATTTGCTATCGTGCGAAAATGTTCGTAGATGCCCTCTTGAGGAGGCTTGTTGTAATAAGGTACCACACACATCAATCCATTAACGCCAAGAGAAGCAACTTTTTTCGCGAAGTCAACCGTATCGGCTGTGCAGTTATCACCAACGTTTGCAATAACAGGGACACGTCCACCTACCGCTTCAACAACCGCACTAAACAGTTTCATTTTCTGAGGATAGAAAACCGTTGGGCTCTCACCTGTAGTGCCATTTATGATAAGAGCATCGTTGCCGCCATCTACGAGTCGTGTGGCAAGTTGACCCGCTTTATCCAAATCAAGCTCGAGGTTATCATCAAAAGGTGTAACCATCGCCGTTATCAAACGACCAAATAGAGGCTTATTTTGCGACATGTCATACTCCTATCTCTTTTTGTCTCTCATGAGGCATTATGGCACGCAAGCGCGCTTTAGGCCATGAAGTTCTCCAAACCTACAATCAAACCGCTGTGAGCGGCAACGCTTCTGATGCCTAGAAGCACACCCGGCATGTAAGAGTGTCTATCCCACGAGTCATGCCTTATTGTAAGTGTTTGTCCAAGCGATCCAAATATAAGCTCTTGGCTTGCAACATAGCCCGATGAGCGAACCGAATGAACTGGGACCTGTTCCACGAGTGCACCGCGCGCACCCTCACAACCTAAAATCTCAGTTTCTTTGCCTGGTGCTAAGGATGGTTTATCTCCGCGTGCTTGCGCGATGATTTGAGCCGTACGCACCGCAGTGCCCGAAGGCGCATCTTTTTTGTTGCAATGATGAAACTCTATCACTTCAGCTTCAGGGAAATAAGGAGCTGCCGCACGAGCAAATTCCATCATAAGCACGGCACCAGTTGTAAAATTTGGCGCATAAAAAAGACAGGTATCATCACCTGCAAGGCTTGCAAGCTCGCTTAATTTTTCGTTTGAAAGGCCCGTTGTGCCAACCACGCAATCAACACCAGCTGGCAAAGCTGCACGAAGGTTTTGCTCGACGACATTTGGCTGCGTAAAATCAACTAATACATCCATCTCGACATTTGAAACCGCTTCAGCTACCGAAGAAAAGACTGGAAACACAACATCGCTTAATCCCTGCGGATCAATACCGCAAACAATCTCCATGTCGCAGGCTGCATTCACTGCATCAACAACAGCTGAACCCATACGTCCTGCGCACCCCGCTACTGCAACTTTTATCATAGTAAACCCTTCTACCAACAAGTTCCGGCAAGCCTAAAGGCTTACCGGAACTACATTTAGCATGTCAAACGAACGCAAAGAAAAGAACTACTCTTTGATAAACCTCGGCTAAAAATTACACCTCATGGCGGCGGCGAGGTTTGCGGTTGTTAGCACGGCTAGCGTTGCCGGGGCGATTATCAAAACCGTCATGACCTCTGCCATGTCCGCCCTCAGAGGCACTCGACTCGGGCGCATCAGGTTTATCAAGTCGATCAAGTGAAATCTTGCCCGTCTTCGCATCAACTTCGAGCACTTTTACACGCACGACATCTCCAATAGACAAGACGTCTTCCACTTTACCGACGCGTCCATTAGCAACGCGACTGATATGCAAAAGGCCATCTTTGCTCGGCGTGAGCTTTACAAAAGCTCCGAAATCTTTCAGCCCCACCACTTCGCCATCAAATTCTTCGCCGACTTCAGGCTCTTTTACGATGCCTAAAATCATAGCTTTCGCGGCATCTCCAGCCGGTCCTTCAATTGCTGCGATGTGAATGGTGCCGTCTTCTTGAATCTCTATAGTTGCACCAGTTTCTTCTTGAATACTGCGCACCACTTTGCCACCTGAGCCAATAACATCGCGAATCTTGTCAACCGGGATGTGAATGGTCTCGATACGAGGAGCAGTATCGCGCAAGCTTTCGCGAGGCTCAGGTATAGTCTCAAGCATTGCTTTCAAGATAAAGGCTCTACCCTCTTTAGCTTGCGCAAGTGCCCGTCCTAAGATCTCAGTAGAAAGTCCCTTTGCTTTGTTGTCCATTTGCAAAGCGGTGATGCCTTTTTCGGTACCACATACCTTAAAGTCCATATCACCTAAGAAGTCCTCGAGGCCTTGGATGTCAGACAGAATAACAACATCATCGCCTTCTTTGATAAGACCCATAGCAATACCGGAAACCGGTGCTGAGATAGGCACGCCCGCATCCATCAATGCAAGGGTAGATCCACAGGTAGATGCCATAGAAGACGAACCGTTTGATTCGAGAATTTCAGACACAACGCGGATTGAGTAAGGAAAATCGTCTTCTGAAGGGATAACTGGCGCGAGCGCACGTTCCGCAAGGGCACCGTGACCTATTTCGCGGCGTTTTGGTGCACCCATACGTCCAACTTCGCCGGTGCAATATGGAGGGAAATTGTATTGATGCATGTATCGTTTTCCCTCGCAGGGATCAATGGTGTCAAGGCGCTGCCATTCGTTAAGCATACCAAGCGTGCAAATGGAAAGTGCTTGTGTCTGTCCACGTTGGAAAAGTCCTGAACCATGTACGCGCGGCAAATAGCCAGGAACAATGTATAAAGGACGAATCTCTGTCGCGCTACGGCCATCAGCGCGCTCCCCTGTTTCAATAACCATTTTGCGCATGGCATGTTTTTCGAGCTTTTTAAGAGCTGCAGCAATGTCTGAGCCCCACGCGGCTTGCTCTTCTTCGGAAAACTCAGTCGTTGTAATCTCTTTTTTGAGATCTTCCACTTTACCCATACGAGAAAGCTTGTCAGCGTCTTTAAGTGCTGCAGACATACGGTCAAAGTAAGGCTCGACACGCTCGGCAATAGCAGGTGCAGCTTCATGTAATTTGTACTCCATAGGAGTTGGGTTGACTTTAGCCAAAAAGCGCGCTTGCGCCTCACAGAATGCCGCGATAGCCTCTTGTCCATACTCCATAGCAGCTAGCATGTCTTCTTCGGATATCTCTTTTGCGCCTGCCTCAACCATAGAGATATAGTCAGCAGTACCCGCAATCGTCAGCTCAAGGTCGCTCAGTTTTTCTTCTTCATAGGTAGGATTAACGATAAACTCACCCGTCTCAACATTGCGGCCAATGCGCACGCAAGCTGCAGGGCCATCAAAAGGAGCGCCGCCTACAAGCAATGCCGCCGAAGCACCGGCAACACAAATCGTGTCTGGTTGGTTTTCTCCATCACAGACAAAGGTCGTTGCAACGATGTGAACTTCATTTTTGTAGCCATCGGGAAAACCAGGGCGAATCGGACGGTCAATCATGCGAGCCGTCAAGGTGCCTTTTTCAGAAGGACGCGATTCGCGTTTGAGGTATCCTCCCGGGATACGACCGACAGCATACATTTTCTCAATGAAGTCAACTGTCAGCGGGAAGAAGTCGTAGTCTTTTTCTTGCTTTGAAACAACTGCAGTAACAAGTACGGTTGTCTCACCTTGGGTAACAAGCACAGCTCCTGTTGCTTGTTTTGCGAGCTCTCCTGTTTCGAGACGGTATTGTTTGCCGTACAACTCAAAGGACTCAACAATTTTTTCCATGTTTTACGTTTCTTTCTCTTACCTTGCCGCCCTAGTGCGAACAAGCTTCTTTGGATGTGCAGTACTCTTTTTTCCTGCACCCCGCGAGCAAGCATGCCCTTGCACACTCGACCGCGTATAAACTGATAGGGTCTTCTCTATCCGTTTACTTTTTTGGCAATGCACCAGAGGTGTGTTTGCCCATCTATGCATAATGAGAAGTGGCTTTCTTAAAGCAGCTGCTTCTCGCATATTCTACGGTTACGTAAACGCGCGATATTTGCGCGAAATAGGAGCGAGGCCCACATGCGCGGGCCTCGTCAAGATACTATTTAGATATTGTCGCGAATGCCAAGCTTTTTGATAAGGTCACGATATTCATCAATATTGCGCTCTTTGATATGCTTTAAAAGACCGCGACGTTTACCAATGAGCATCATAAGACCACGACGGGAATGATTGTCCTTTTTGTGAACCTTGAGATGCTCAGTGAGATTGCGAATACGCTCGGTCATGATAGCAACCTGCACTTCTGCGCTGCCAGAATCTTGGGGAGTTTTTCCAAACTCCGCCATGAGCTCAGCGGTGCGTTCTTTCGTGATACTTAATTTGTCAGCCATGTTTCCACCTTTCGTGTGCTTAATCAGGTCACCCCTTAGTTGTCTTTGGGTAACCGCCTTGAATCACAAGTCTGACTGGGACTCATTGAGGCAAGGCTTTTGTATTATGCGCTCGTTTCTGAGCATGCAAGCAGATGGCGCATGCAAGCTAAGAAACAATCCCGTTGCAAAAAGCAACCTGTATATTTTAGACTTATGGGGTGCGTATACGCATGTCACACCTTATTTATCATGCGTTCTGCACAAAAAACTTATGACTGCGCGCGCGCTTCACGTAGAGCATGGGTGAGCTGATCTGCGCAAGAAGTCGGGCGTGGACCGCAGGTGTTACCTTCAAGCAGAGAGATAACGTCATCAACTTTCTTACCCTCGACAAGTTTTGATACCGCACGCAGGTTGCCGTCACATCCCCCGACGAAGTCTACGTGTGAGACGGTGTCACCATCAAGTTCGACATGTATAAGCTTTGAGCAGGTTCCATGAGTTTTGTAAGTATACATATGTCCTCTTTTCTCGTCCTTGCGCCCAGACAAGCGCTTTTGTAATTTTCACCGTTTCTCAAAACAAACCACTAGTAAACAAAAATTCAAGCGATTTGATTTTAGCACCAACGTGTTCTTGTGACCATTGCTGACACACTTTCAATACGCTCATTGTGCGAGCTACTTCAATTGGACTGTCCGCTATACTACTAAAAGTATTGCCCATATAAAAGCGCATATCGGCAAGTGTATATAGTGGCAAGCTCACGTACTCTGCACCACATTCGCAGCTTTTACAAACAAGTCCACCGTCCAAAAAAGAAAAGCTCAATGTAGGTGTCTTGTGTACAAACAGGTCTTTATTTTCAAAAGTGTAGCTCACGTTGCATAAAGCGCACGCATTCAAAGAAGGACGCAAACCTAAAAACGCGAAACTTTTCAGCAAAGAAGCTGCGCAAATATTGAGAGCGCTCTGAGTGGTACTCTCATTCATGACCGAAAGCGCGGTATTAGTGCACGCAAAAAGCTGGGGGTTTTCAAGGTCAGATTGTGTGGCGCGCACGAGCAACTCTGCAAGAGGCGACGCCGCCGTTGTATGCTCTATGCTTTTTCGCAGAGACTCATTGCCCTCAACAAGACGCGCTTCGCAGACAATATCGAGATTTTTACCTTTACTGCAAAGCAAATCTGATACCGCAAAAAGTTCAAGCCTTGAAGCAAAGGGGCTTTGTGGCTTGCGAGCTCCTTTTGCTATCACGCGCAGCTGCGCGCCATCTTGAGCTAAAAGCGTAAGGATGAGGTCACTTTCACCGAGCTTTGTTTTCTTTATAACAATAGCGCGTGTGGTATACGTCGGCCGAGCCATAAAAAGTCTGTGTTACGAACGCGAGATTGTCGGAGAAGACGACACGATATCGTTATTGTCGCTCCAAGTGATGCTGCCACTGATCGTTTTCCAATCGCCGTAGAGCGTCTGTGTACCAAAGAAAAGATACTCATGCGTCTCGACGACGCGCGCTGAAATACTATAGGTCGTAGTGTTATCGTCGGTGTAGCTCACATCGAGGGTATCTGGGTTTACCTCATAAGTGCAATCATCGATATTAAAGGTTGTGCTCGACTGAAAATAAGTATGCGTCGCGCTAATCACTTCAGCAGAGCGCGATTTTGCAATATTGAGCGTAACAACTGAGCCGCTCGCAAGCTCACTACCTGCAACCGGGTCAGTGCTTATCACATTGCCCTCTTTTACGCTCTCATCATAAACCTCTACAACGTTTGCAGAAAAACTCGCGTCCGCGAGCGCAGATTTCGCCGCGTCAAGCGTTTTGCCTGTGACATCAGGCACGGTATAGGGAGTAGCGAGGCTCACGACTACCTTATCACTTGCTTTTACTTTTTGACCGACTTCGGGGTTCACAGAAAGCACAGTACCCTTCGCAACGTCCGAGTACTCTGTTACATACTCGACGTTTTCTAGACCCTCGTCTTTAATAAGGGAGGTAGCCTCATCTTGCGAAAGACCCACTATCTCAGGGATAGAGCGAGAAACCGAAACATGGATGACAACCTCTTCACCGATATCTTGACGAGAGCCAGCACTCGGGTCACTCAGTAAAACTTTGCCTTCAACGTCGTCGGATTTGACCTGCAAAGTCCTCACTTTAAAGCCCTGAGCCTCAAGCTCATAGGCCGCATCAGCTTGCGATTTGCCCACGACGTTTGGTATCGTGTGTCCACCCCAAAGCTCAAAGTAGTAGCTCAACCCAACCGCGGCACCCGCTGCGCACAAAAGTAAAACAATAGCAATGATGACGCCTTTGTGCACACCGCGATGCTTTTTTTGCTCTGGCGCACGAAAATCATGTTGAGTAGAAGAAAAAGATTCACCCTGAACGGGGATTTTCATGGTGTCACCTGTCCTGTAGGCAGACTGAGGAGCGACATATCCCGGGTCGACCAGACGCTCAACACCTGATAAATCGGCCGTTTTTGCGCTATCCCACTCAAAGTCGCGCACGTCATTTGTCTCGAAGGATAGTTCCGCGTCTTCGTTGTCCTCGGTTTCGCTAAGCATCCCTGTTTCGCCGAAATCAGAAGCACGCCCGAAGTCGCCTGCTTCATCTAACGTTTGCGCATCGTATGAGGCTTCGGCGTCGTCAAAGTCAAAGACACCTTCGAAATCCATCTCACAGGTTTTCTGTGTACGCACGCAAGCGTCTTGCTCAACATTTGTATCAATTGCTTGTGTGGGAGTTTGATTGGAGGATTGAGCAGGAGTTTGACTAACGGTTTGGTTAGATGAAAGGCGAGAGGCTTGACTGGAAGCTTGACTGGAAGCTTGATTGGAAGTTTGCTCGTCAGAGACATCTTGTGCTAAAGCTCGCAAAGTGCCTGTTTGCCCAGCCTCTGCTGCCGCAACCGCAGCAATACGTCCCGAAAGCGGAAACCCGCATTCATCGCAATATTTCGCTTCATCTCTGTTATCAGAATGACAGTTGGGGCATTTCATGCAAGGCTCCTTGCAACACAATCTATAAACGATAAGTTTCCTGAGTTATTGTAGACGAAAATAAGCTTTTACTTTA
>CAYNWQ010000025.1:0-10576 GCA_964400955.1 uncultured Gordonibacter sp.
TCACCTACGAGATGTTCCCTCGTTGCACAAAACAAAGCCCCGACGGTTTTACTCCGCCGGGGCTTTTGCTTTTACCTGCCCACACCCGCAGGCCGTAAAAAGTGTCCTTACACGTAGAACAAAATATCGTTATAAGTAGGCACCGGCCAATGGTCGTGGTCAGTTATTATCTCCATCGCATCAACTGCCGCACGCAAGGCCTCCATGATAGGAATAACGTGATACGCATTGTCATTTGCACGTTCTTGCTGATCAGCTATCTCGATATTTGCATGATGCGCCTCATCGAGTGCTTTGAGCTGCGTCGTAATCTCTTTGATGCCCGCAAGCAACTTAGTCAACAGCTCTTCTTGTGATGATACTTCCGCACCCGACATCGCTGCACGCACCGTTGTGATATCGCTTGCCACCTCAGCGGCGTAATCATTTAACGCAGGCAGATACGCACGACGCACCATGCGCTTCATAGTACGCGCCTCAATATTGATAAGCTTGTTGTATTTCTCAAGCTTAACCTCGTAGCGGCTCATAACCTCAGTCTTTGACAACACGTCAAATTCCTCGAAAAGCGCGATACTCTTTGGCTCGATAAAGCACGGCAACGCGTCAGCCGTTGTGCGGTGATTTGCAAGGCCACGACGCTCTGCTTCAATCGGCCACTCATCAGAATACCCGTTACCGTTAAAGATAATGCGCTGGTGAGCGATGAGAGTTTTTTTGATGTAAGCAATCGCTGCCGCTTCAAATTCTTCGCCCGTCTTGCCTTCCATCGCATCAGCAAAGTCTTTCAAGCTCTTTGCCATAGCGGTGTTTAAGATAGTGTTTGCATCGGACAAGTTGACCGAAGAACCCGGCATGCGGAATTCAAATTTGTTGCCCGTAAAAGCAAACGGAGAGGTACGGTTTCTGTCAGTGTTATCTTTCAGGAAGTTAGGCAGCACCGAAACACCTAGGTCAACAGCAACTTTTTCAGCGCTCGTGTATTCGTGGTCATCAATCAAAGCATCCACGATAGCACCGAGCTCATCACCTAGGAAAATACTCACGATAGCCGGCGGAGCCTCGTTTGCGCCAAGACGATGGTCGTTACCAGCAGAAGCAACCGACATGCGCAAAAGCTCTTGATAGTCGTCAACCGCTTGTATGACGCCTGTCAAAAATACCAAGAAGCGCAAGTTGTCCATAGGGCTCTCGCCTGGGTCAAGCAGGTTTTTCTTACCCGCAGAGATAGACCAGTTGTTATGTTTGCCTGAACCATTGATGCCCTCAAAAGGTTTTTCATGCTGCAAGCACACCAACCCATAGTGCGAAGCCAAAAGACGCATCTTTTCCATAGTGAGCAAGTTTTCATCAATCGCACGGTTGGCATTGGTGAAAATAGGTGCCAACTCATGCTGCGCAGGCGCAACCTCATTGTGCTTGGTCTTTGCTGACACGCCGAGCTTCCAAAGCTCGTTGTCGAGCTCTTTCATAAACTCATTAACCGTAGGACGTATAGCACCAAAGTAATGCTCCTCAAGCTCTTGACCTTTGCATGGCGCATAACCAAAAAGCGTACGACCTGTCATGATAAGGTCTTGACGTGCTGCATAGTCCTTTTCTGAGATAAGGAAATACTCCTGCTCAGAGCCAACCGTTGTAATTACTCGCTGATGAGGCTCGCCAAACAAAGCCAACACGCGATTTGCCTGCTCATCGATTGCACTCATCGAACGCAAAAGCGGAGTCTTTTTATCGAGCGCCTCTCCAGTGTAGGAGCAAAACGCCGTCGGGATGCAGAGCACTTCGTCTTTGATGAACGCGTAACTCGTAGGATCCCATGCGGTGTATCCGCGCGCTTCGAAAGTCGCGCGCAAACCGCCCGACGGGAAACTCGATGCATCAGGCTCACCTTGGATAAGCTCTTTGCCCGAAAAACTCATGATAGCGCGGCCATCACCACACGGATCCAAAAAACTATCATGCTTTTCGGAGGTGATACCTGAAAGCGGCTGGAACCAGTGGGTATAGTGCGTAGCGCCTTTTTCGATGGCCCATTCTTTCATGGCATGCGCGACGACATTTGCCACTTCTAAGTCAAGCGGCGCCCCCTGCTTGATAGTTTTAAGCAGGCTTTTGTACGTCTGCGATGGTAGCCTTTCCTGCATCGTATGCTCGTTAAACACCATCGAGCCATAAATCTCTGAAACCTTTGCCATAAGTTTGCTCCTTACTCGTTGCCTTTAGCAGGCCTCACCTTCTGTTGCATACGATACCATGACATAACAAAAAGTTAGCCTTCAACTTGCGTTTATCAAACTAACGGCGAAATGTTTCGAAAAGTTTTCGACGCAGAAAAGCTTTTGTTACACAAGAAACCGCGCACTAACTCACAGATTAGCATTTAGCATATAGCGCACAAGTATTGAAGATCTGCCTAGCCTAGCCTGCCTAGCCTGGCTAACCTACCTAGCCTGGCTAACCTACCTAGCCTGCCTAGCCTGCCTAGCCTGTCTCTATCAGCAAATCAGCTCACATTTGCTGAAGCAAGGTCGATAAGCTCATCTCGAGAGTGCACATCAAGTTTAGGTACCGTCAAGGATCTTTCACAAATTTAAATTAGACTCATCCTGATATCGGTCTTATCCTAACTTCCTCTTTGTCTTCTTCCGTTTAAAGCAAGTCTATATCATCGGAAGCATTCTGAAGACATCCAAAAATCATTTTGCTTGATAACTACGCTCTATTCTTTTTCAGCGGCACAAAAAACATATACGATGGTAATCGCATTCCGTTTTCATCTTGCATAAATCCTTTAGGATGAACAATAATAGACTGCCCTATCTTATGTGAAAATCGCTCTTTAAACGCGTGATACGATGTTGTCGAATAATTCTTAGAAGATTTGACCTTTACTGGGATAATCACAGAAGAAGTCTTGGAGCCTTCTGACAGCAAAAAATCAATTTCAATGTCGTTGCGGTGTTTCTCCCTGGAATAGTGTGTATAAAAATACGGCGTTTTTCCAGCTGAAACTATGGTTTGAGCAACTATGTTTTCGTGAAGCATGCCTTCATTAATGTTAAATACCGTGAGTACGCAGTTTATTGATCTTGCAGTTAATCGACATCCAAACTGTAAAGAATCGAACACTTAGTTTGACATAGTCGTGAATGCTGGGCACTACGAATGTCACAATATTGCCATGCCAAGTGAATGTATAAGTGCTGGCCCTTTAAACAGCTAGCTCGTAGCGCAAAACAGCGCGGCTTTGACGCAAAGAAAAACCCGCCGCGTGTGCGACGGGTTTTTATTAAGCACTTACCTTAATACGCTGCATACGCAACGCACATCTCCCAGCAAGTAATACTAACGCTTGCTGAACTGCGGGCGCTTGCGAGCTTTCTTAAGACCGTATTTCTTGCGCTCAACCATACGAGAGTCGCGCGTAAGGAATCCTGCCTTTTTAAGCTCAGCGCGATAATCGCCAGCCTCAAGCAACGCACGAGCAATGCCATGGCGCAAAGCACCAGCTTGCCCTGAAACACCGCCGCCAGTAATGGTTGCTTTCACATCAAAGTGATTTACGGTGTCCGTCACTTTAAACGGAGCCTTTGCATAGTCGAGCAAAGCACCGCGGCCAAAGTATTCCGCGCCCTCACGACCATTGACCGTCACCTTGCCAGAGCCAGGGAAAATACGAACGCGTGCAACAGCGTTCTTACGACGGCCGGTGCCGTAATACAAAGCTTCATCTGCCATGGTTACTCTCCCATCTCAATCTTGCGAGGTTTCTGAGCCATATGCGGATGCTCAGCACCCACATACACCTTTAATTTTTTAGCCATAGCACGGCCAAGCGTATTCTTAGGCAGCATACCTTTTACGGCATGCTCGATAACGCGCTCAGGATGCTTTTCCATAGCCTCATTAAAGGTCTCTGACTTCAAACCACCGGGAAAGCCGCTATGACGATAGTACGACTTGTTTGCAGCTTTTGCGCCAGTCACACGAATCTTGTCAGCATTGATAATGATGACAAAGTCACCCGTATCTACATGCGGGGTGTACTGCGGCTTATGCTTGCCCTTGAGAATATGCGCTGCCTTGCTTGCCACACGACCAAGTACCTGGTCAGTTGCGTCAATCAAGACCCACTCGCGCTCGACTTCGCCGGGCTTTGCGTGATATGTTTTCACTGTAAGTCCTCCATACATATCTATAAATGTTTGTTTTCAAAAGTGTAAGCCTTAGCGGTTGCCGGTTTCCTACGCCAGCACGCAAATCTTTGGGCCTGGACTCCCTTTGTCTGCGCTACCGTTTTACCTACTCGTACGGGGCTTTTGAAAGCGAACCTTTGCATTGTATACGCGCGATGTACGTAAAGTCAACGAAAATATTGCACGTTTGCTAAAAGCACCGCAAAACCACTATTTTTTTGAGAAAGGCGAGTCCTTGAAATAATACTGTCACGAAAACGTGCGGCTTTGCCGGACAATACTATCGCAAAAAAGAGCTATTTTATCGAGCGCCACCGCAACGAAAGGCAGGCGGTTTTGAAGGACAGTGTCTCAAAGCAAGTAACTTTATCGAGCGACGGCTCAAAGCCAACAACTTTACTAAGCAGCGACTCAAAGCTAGTGAAAAAACTTTCAAGATGTCTTGACCAACTACGCGAAACTTAGTCATAATACTACCTAATCGTGCGTCTACAAAGGAGGACAGTATCATGGATGAATATGAAGATGAACTCTGGGAAAATAACAATAGCGACGATATCGAGCAGGCTAGCCCAAGTAGCGAAAGCGCCTACCTGCGCGCAGAAAACGAAGATGACGACGGCTACGACCCGTATTCTGACAGACGAAGCGAAGCTCCCCTTTTTGAGCCCGACCCTTGGCGCTAGGTAATTAGGCTAGGCGCCGCAATCTAAGCGCTGCCTGCAGCCCACCACGCTCACGCCTCGCGCTAAGCAACTCGTCTCAGCCGTGCATCCCGCGCGCGATGTACATTAGTGCTCTCGCAAACGAGCTGAAAGCGTGGCGCAAACTGTGACGTGCACCCCGCCCGCGATGTGCATTAGCGCTCAGCACTGCATCTACTCTGTAGCAGGAAGCTCGGGTGCACGCGCGGCGTTTTCGGGATTTATCGTCATGCTCTGGAAACGGTTTTCCATGTACTCATTGTCAAAATGCGTCGCATAAAACTGCTCTATCGGCGTATCTGCTGACCTACCCGCAAGGCGCTCATACCAGCAGTCAAGCGACTGCAAAGTCATCACACCGTCAATAATCATCAACACTGCGCACACCGACGTTAAGGTATAGCGCGCCTGCCAGGGTATACGGTTGACGAGTTTCAATATAAACGGTAAAGCAGCTTTTATCCATACCAACCCAAGCAGACCCCACATAGTCATAAACATGCCATTGGTACGCCCACCGATAGACAAAAAGGTACCGGTATAATCCCAGGCAACCGCACCAAATGCAAACTCCATAAACCAGCTGGTCAGATATTCAAAAGCTCCACCGATAAGCGCGCTGATGAGAAAAATAACCACATACGACTTATCATGAAATCGGTTAAGCGCAAGTGTCATGAGAAGCCCGCCAAACCCATAGATGGGAGAAAACGGCCCAAACAAAAGCCCTGCTCTGTTTTCGTAGTGGCCCGGGTCAACCAGCACTACATGATATATCGTCTCAAGCACGAGACCTATCACGCAGCACACGGTAAATATCCAAAACACGTTAAAGAAATTGAGGGAAATGTAGCCTTTACCGGTTGTGTCAAGACCGAGTGTGCCTTCATGTGCGGCTTCACGCGTCTCCATATCGCGCAACTTGCGCTGCACCTTGCGCTCTTGTGCAAGAGACGGATCAATGTAGCCTTCAAGCGCGATAAGCAGCACAATCAAAACGACGAAAAATATCAGGTCTTTTTTGATACCAAAAATCATGGTGTAGCATACAATACCGCCACCGGCAAGCATCATGAGCATCTCAGAAGTAAGAGCAGCATGGCGACGTTTGTTTCTCAAAAGGCGCAAGCCTAACACGATAAAGACGCCTGCCATCAAAAGCAGTATGCCCATCAAGACAAAAGTTATAACAACAGAAGTAACAGCGCTATCATTAAAGTTGCCCTCGTGAAAGGCACTTACAACAATAACAGTCTCAAGGCCAGCAATCGGCAACAAAGTTATACCTGCAAGTATGCACAGCACGCCAAATATCTTCAAAGGCAAAGGGAGTCTGTGCGCATCAACGGTCACATCATCCCAAATTGCATGTAATGTCGTACTATCTTCTGTCAACTAAATCTCCCAAGGCGCTTTAAAGAGCGTATGCTTTCTCGAGAAACTTTTCTACGGTAAAGCCTTCAAAGCTTTCCAAATAAATGTCCGCGAGTTCTTTGAGGCCATCCCGCGTGCCTGATATATCGCAGTCATAAATGCCTACTGTGTGAAAACCAACACCGCGCACCGTACGCAAAGCATAGGCCGCATCTTCAAACACCCAAGTTGACTCAGGCGGTGTGCCTAGTATCTCACGTGCGTGCTCATAAATACGTGGCTCGCGCTTTGAAGCACCTACATCATCAACCGAGATAATAGCTTTGAGGTAAGGAGCAAAACCTGTGTGTTTGAGTCCTGCCTGCAGATAAGACTGAGGCGACGAAGAAGCCACGCACATTTCTATCCCCTGCTCATATAGCCCACGCACAAAAGAAAGTGCACCTGTGCGCTCGCACGCACGCGTAGCATAGTAGTCGATTAAAAACTCATCCATCATGCGCACAACATCATCTGCGTCTTTGCCCAGCCCCAGTTGATTGTGCATAAATGCACCCGTTTCAGGGATGGTAAGCGTAGCAAGGTAGTTGCTGTCTTCAAGGCTAAACTCATATCCTGCTCGGCGAGCAAACTCGCATTCGAGTTCTTCCCATACACCAAGTGTATCGAGCAACGTACCGTCGCAGTCAAATATGACGCCAATGTGGGAGCCTGAGTCTGGCTGAGAGCTTTCGCATATCTGGGAGCCTGAGTTTGGCTGAGAGCTTTCGCATATCTGGGAGCCTGCATCTAACTGAGTGTTTTCGCTCACTTGAGAGCTAGAGCCTCGTTGGATGTTGTCTTGTATCTCCATATGATACGCTCGCTAGTCTTCTACGCGGATAAGGCTCGGCTCACCGTGTAGCACATCGTCAAGCGCAGCGATCTCAGCCAAAGCCTCACGCACGCATTTTTCGCTTGCGGTATGCGTTACATAAGACAGGTCAACCGTGTCTCCACTTTTGCGTCCACGCTGTACTACCGAATACACGCTCACATTATGCTTTGCAAAAACGCCTGTCATTGCAGCGAGCACGCCCGAGCGGTCAGTGACGGTAAAGCGGATGTAGTATTTCGTTTTGAGCTCATCAATTGGCACAAGCGGCAGATGGTCGGTACAAGTGCAGCCCACGATAGGACCTATACCCTGCGAGATATGGCGTGCCACTTCGAGCACGTCTCCCATGACAGCACTTGCCGCAGGGCCAGACCCTGCGCCCTCTCCGAAAAACATCGTCTCGCCTACCGCATCGCCCGTGACATAGATGGCGTTGTATACGCCGTTTACCGTTGCAAGCTGATGCGTGAGTGGCAACATCGTAGGATGCACGCGCACGTCAATGCCGTCGTGTGTGCGATGCGCAATAGCGAGCAGTTTCACGCAGTAACCCATGTCATGCGCAGCCTCCAAATCAACCGGCGAGACATGGCGGATGCCTTCAGTATGCACATCAGACATCGTCACGCGCGAATTAAAAGCGATAGAGGCAAGTATTGCTATCTTTGCTGCGGCATCAAATCCATCCACGTCAGCGGTAGGGTCAGCCTCAGCAAAGCCTTTCGCCTGAGCTTCTTTGAGCGCATCGTCGTAGCTTAAGCCCTCTTCGACCATACGGGTCAACATATAGTTAGTCGTGCCATTGACGATACCCATGACGGAGGTGATCTCGTTAGAAATAAGCGAGTGTTTAAGCGGATCAATGATAGGGATGCCGCCGCCTACGCTTGCTTCAAAAGCAATCTCTTTACCCATACGCGCAGCGAGCTCCATAATCTCTTTGCCACTTGTTGCCATGAGTGCTTTATTTGCTGTCACCACATGTTTACCAGCTGCTAAAGCCTCCATGACCACGTTTTTTGCAACCGTAGTGCCGCCAATAAGCTCAATAACGATATCGATAGTAGGGTCATTTATAATCTCGGTGTAGTCTTGTGTGAAAATATCTTCCACACCGTGCTCGATTGCCTGTTCAGGATTGCGCGAACACGTACGCACGAGCTCAAGCTCTACGCCTAAGTGACGCTCAAAGTCTGACGCATGCTTACGCAGTATCTCTATGCAACCGCCACCTACTGTGCCGGTGCCTACTAAACCTAATCTTATAGCCATAGCCCTTATCCTTTCGATTTATTCTGAGAACACTATTATAGCCTACCTGCGCCTGCGGCACAGTATCTCTATTGCACCGTCCGCCTAGATATCGCGCGCAAGCAAATCCTCATATGTTTCGCGGCGCGTTACCACGCGCGCTTGCCCATCGCGCACAAATACCACCGCCGGACGAGGTTGACCGTTATAGTTACTCGCCATGGTGGGACAATATGCTCCCGTTCCAAAAACGCACACGATATCATCGAGATCAGGGTGTTGCAACGGCATATCTATCACGACCGCATCCCCACTTTCGCAATGCTTGCCGCACAAAGTCACGATCTCTGTGCGCGGCTCACCTGCTTTGTTAGCGATGGTTGGCTCATATTGCGCGTGATAAAGCGCCGTGCGGATATTGTCAGACATGCCACCATCTACTGCCACGTACTTGCGAATGTTTGGCAAAGTTTTCAAGATGCCTACGGTGTAAAGCGTCACGCCGCCACACGCCACAAGGCTACGCCCGGGCTCCACTAAAAGTCGCGGCAAGTCAAGCTCATACTCTGCGCAATAATCTTTTACTGCACGCGCCGTGCATTCCGCAAAATCCTCGATAGAAGAAGGCTTGTCATCGGTAGTATAGGCGATACCAAGCCCGCCACCTAAGTCAAGCTCTGTAATGGTGTAGTTGTACTCACGCTTGATGCGCGCCATAAACTCCACCATGACCTGCGCTGCTTCGCGGAAAGAATGCAACGCAAATATCTGAGAGCCGATATGGCAATGCAAGCCCACCAGCCGCACATTTGGAGCTGAAATAGCATCAGCCACACAACGAAACGCAAAATCTTCAAGCATCGTAAAACCAAATTTGGAGTCTTCGCAACCCGTACGAATGTATTCGTGTGTGTCAGCCTCAACACCTGGCGTTATGCGCATATAAATATCTTGGGTCACACCGAGCCGCCCTGCGATTTCTGACACTCGTGCCAACTCGATGCGGCTGTCAACCACGATGCGCCCCACACCCGCGCTGATCGCCTCTTCGAGTTCGCGAGGTGTTTTATTGTTGCCATGCACAAACACGCGCTCCATAGGAAAACCCGCCGCTTGCGCACACGCTAGCTCGCCCCCACCGGAGACATCGAGACACATCCCGAGCTCATCTGCTATGCGCACCACTTCTTTGTTGATGAAAGCTTTCGATGCATAAAGTACGTCCGAATTTTCGTAATTTGCACGAAAAGCACTCAGATAGGTCTGCATGCGATAACGCAAGTCCTCTTCGTCATAGACATACAAAGCCGTACCCTGCGTACGTGCAAGCTCGACCATGTCAACACCACCAATAAAGAGGTGGTTGTCACGCACTTCTGCCGTACGCGGCAACACATCGCCTAAATCCATCGTTGTCAAATTGTCAGGTTGTTTTGTGAGATCAGATGCTGGCAAAGACATTATATTTTTCCGTTTCTCCTTTTGTTTTTAAACAGAGCAGCCTAATGCAAACATACTAGCATGCATGAAGCCATGGGTAGGTTGCTTACGCGTAAATTTCTCGCTCCACGACAAGATCGTTTTTGATTTTTCCGACCAATTTTTGCAGTGCGTCGATGCAGTGTGGGCGTATATCTGCGCCGATGAGCACATACATGATAGAGTCACCCACCTCAAGCACACCTTCGTTGAGCCACACGCGCACATAATACACTCCCGGCCACGTATAAGCCTCAGCGATAGCGTCTTCGACACCTTTTGCGTCATAAGAAAAATCGACTTGAGCCACCTGTCCGAGGCCTTCAACTCCCTCGCGCACCTCTCGTTTTGGCGTGATACGCACAACGCCGTTATGACTTAGATACATACCGCATTGCGCGGCTGACTCATCTGCTTTAGCTACTTTTAACCATTCGTCAATTGACGGCTCTTGCTTTGACATGTTTTACTCCTTTTTGATAAATCTTTCCTGATAAATCTTTCCTGAAGAATTTCCTTTAACGCATAATCCCTCTGTGATTGAGACACTCTAAACCAAATTGCACCCCAAACAAACCACTATCACAAGTTTTAACCATTGTTGCTCGTAAAAAGCAGATGCGCTCTGCAAAATGCACGCACGCGCCACATCTGCACACACGTCGCGTCTGTGCGCACGTTCATGCCTCCGT
>CAYNWQ010000026.1:0-5597 GCA_964400955.1 uncultured Gordonibacter sp.
TCGTGTGAAATTTGGCGGGGGTCACGCGGGACACAATGGCTTGCGCTCGATTTGTGACAAGCTTGGTACGCGCGATTGGTTTCGTGTGCGCGTGGGCATAGGGCGCCCCCCGGGACGCATGCAGGTAGTTGACTGGGTGCTTAGTCAGCCTAAAAAAGACGCGCAAGAAGATTTTGCCTATGCAATAGACCTTGCAGCTCAGGCGGCACTTTCGTTAGTCGATGAGGGTCTAGAAAAGACCCAGCAAAAATACAACTAGCGCGCATCCGGCTCGCGCGCGGCTCGTGTGTATTCGGTTCGTGCGCGACTTGCACGCACACAGCACGGCTCATGCACGTAGTATGCGCACGCAACAAATTAGAGGAATACATACAACAACTAGAGGTAGACGTACTTGAAACTTACGCGCAAACAAATACTTATGCTTACGGTGGTTATCTTTGGCACTTTCGTAACCGTACTTAACCAGACAGTTGTAACTCCTGCCATGCCTGCCGTAATGGAGGAAATGAACGTTAATGCTTCTACGGCACAATGGCTCACAACTGGCTTTACCTTAGTAAATGCCATCATGATACCTATTACCGCTTATTTGACAGACCGCTATTCTACGCGACGGCTCTTTTTGATTTCTATGTGCATCTTTGTGTGCGGCAGTGCTCTAGCGGGTTGGGGGCCTAACTTTTTGGTGCTTTTGGCTGGACGCTTGGTACAGGCGGCTGGAGCGGGTATCTTGATGCCGATGAGCATGACGGTACTCATGCTGTCTTTCCCTGTTGAAAAACGCGGTCTAGCCATGGGCATCTTTGGTGTGGTGCTTGCGTTTGCGCCTGCGATTGGTCCTACGGTTGCGGGCGTAATCATCGATAGTGCGAACTGGCATATTATGTTTTGCGGTATCGCGGTGCTGGCGTCTATTGTGGTGATCTTTGGCGCATTTGCCCTCGAAAAGACACCTTCGTCTCACGAAAGTGAACTGGTACTCGACAAAGTGTCCGTGGTGCTCTCAAGTCTTGGCTTTGGCGCTGTGCTCTACGGGTTTTCAACGGTGGGCTCTGTGGGCATCAACGTCTTTGATGTGGCCATCACGCTGGTAGGTATCGTATCGCTGGTGTTTTTCTTTCGCAGGCAGCTGCGTATGGAACACCCCATGTTGCGCGTGCAAGTGCTCAAAAATCGCCGTTTTCTTATTGGTACTGTTATCGGCATGATTATACAGTCGGCGCTTTTGGTCGTGGGTATCATGACGCCGATTTACGTGCAGTCGATTCTTGGGCTTTCGGCTACGACATCTGGTCTTATTTTGATGCCGGGCGCTATCATCATGGGTATCATGGGTCCTATTGCAGGCAGGTTGTTTGACCGTTTTGGGCCGCGCATGCTGAGCATCGTGGGTACGGGCGTGCTGACGGCTACTTCAATCGCTCTTTCTCTTTTGACAACTGAGACGCCTATTGCGTATCTCTTTGTGGTGTTTACGGTGAGGCTTTTTTCGTTGTCGCTGGTCAATATGCCTATCACCACCTGGGCTATGAATGCGCTTGACGACAGTGTGCTCAACCATGGTACGTCGGTAAATAACACTTTGCGACAAGTTGCAGGCTCTCTTGGCACTGCTATCGTTATCTCGGTTTATACCAGCGTGGCTGCGTCAGGCGAAAGCTCGCTTGGATGGTTGCAGGCAAACATGCTTGGCGTTGATATAGCTTTCGGTGTGTCGGCGGCACTTTGTCTTATCGCTTTTATCATGGTGGTTTTGCTCGTAAAGCCCAGACCAAGTGATGGAAGCGAGGCCGATCCGCATGACGTGCGCAAGACTTTGCTTGAGACCATCATGAAAAACAACGTGTATTCGGTGCCTGAAACGGCGACCGTTTCTGAAGCTGTGCAGTTGTTTGTCGACAAGGGTATCAGTGCTGCACCTATTGTAAGCGATACGGGCGAGGCGATAGGTTTTATTTCCGATGGCGACATCATGCGTGCGCTTTCGAAGCGCGAGCGTACGTATATGGATCCTATTATTATGATTATGCGCACCCATGCAGATGAACATGGTTTTGATGAAAAGCTTGAGACGCTGATGTCTATGAACGTAAAAAGTATTGGCTCTATGGGCATCGTGGGCGTAGACGTGCATGCGGACTTGGCTGAGGTCTGCCGTGTGCTTGGCGAAAATCGCCTCAAAAAAGTGCCGGTCACGCATGAGGGTCGACTTGTGGGCGTGGTTAACCGCTCCGATATTACGCAGTATGCTATGAAGTCTTACCTGGAAAGCCACAGTTAGTGGAAGTATCCGGGTTTTATGTAGCGGTGCCGCCCTTGAGGTATTTTCTTGTCGTAGGATAGCTTTTGTTCGTATAGCCCTTTTAGGAGGATTGTTTAAATATATGCCAGTGGCTCTTAGTTTGTTTTTAGTTTTAGTCTTTTTGCTCATGAATGCATTTTTCGTCATCGCTGAGTTTTCGCTTGTGCGTGTGCGCAAATCACAAGTAGAGCTTGCGCTCGAGGAAGGAAAGCCGGGCGCGCGTGCGGCAAAGCTTATAGCCGACAATGTAAACGCGTACTTGTCAGCTTGCCAGCTCGGTATTACGCTTGCTTCTTTGGCGCTTGGTTGGTTGGGTGAGCCTGCTTTTGCTGAGCTCATTCGTCCACTCTTTTCGCTTTTTGGGATGCCTGAGGCCGTGATCTCGGCTGTGGCTGTGGCGATAGGGTATCTGCTTATGACCACTTTACATGTGGTGGTAGGTGAGCTTATCCCAAAGTCTTTTGCTATTTTTTCGACCGAGAGATATGCCCTTGCGACAGCAGGTCCGCTTGTGTGGTTTTACCGCGTGACTTACCCTGTCATGTGGCTTTTTAATACCATCACCAATGCGGTTGTGCGTCTCGCGGGTCACGACCCCGCAAACGAGCATGAGGTTTATGCTGCCGAAGAGATACAGATGCTTATCGACGAAAGCACGGAAAGCGGGCTTATTGACCCTGAGCAAAATGAATTTGTAGATAACATCTTTGAGCTTGACGACAAAGATGCCGAGGCGGTTATGACGCCGCGTACTGATGTGGTATTTCTTGATTTGGAAGATGAGCTTTCCGAAAATCTTGAGACGGTGGTGCGCTACAAATACACTCGTTATCCGGTGTGCAGGGGTAGCAAAGACCACGTGGTCGGCTTTGTGCATGTGAAAGATTTGTACGGCCTGCCCGAAGATAGTACTAACGATGAGCTGCCTATTCGTCCACTTCAAGCGGTGCCTGAAAGCGTGCCTATCGCGAAACTTTTGCAGACACTGCAGCGCAAGCATACCGAGATTGCGCTCGTGGTTGATGAGCACGGCGGTACGGCGGGTATCGTCACTATGAGCGACATCATGGAGCAAATCGTAGGCCGCAGCGACGACGAATATTCGCACGGAGACGCCGATGAGGTAGTAAAGCTGAGTGACAGTAGTTATCTTATCGATGGCTCGCTTTCTATCGATGAGCTGGTAGACCTTATCGGTTTTGAACCTGAAGAAGCGTCAGATTGCGAGACGGCTGGTGGCCTCTTGCTTTCGCTCTTTGACCGCATCCCTCAAGAGGGGGATGAGGTAAGCGTGAGCGATGAGGGAGCTGCGGAAGGAATCATGGCGCAGTTTAGGGTGGTCGATATGGATAGACACCGCATCGACAAAATCAGCCTTGTGCTTGAGGGTGCGCCTGAGAGCGAAGACTAGGCTGCGGAGCTGGGTGTGCTAGGCGTCAGCGCGCGTCCCCCGAAGGCGCCCGCACCTTGCTATCTGAGATGCCCGTGCACAGCCCCATAAATTTTCCTAACCTATTTTCACACCCAAGAATCGCTCGGCGTTATGCCAGGTCATGTCCTCTATCTCGTCGTCGGTAAACTTGCACGAGACAAAGTCGTTGTATTCTTTTACCGGATCCCACATAGGAAAGTCCGACCCAAACATGATGCGGTCGGTACCATAGATGCGCACGAGTTCTTCGGTGCGGCGTGCGCCGAGGAAAGAGCGCGAGCTCGACATATCCAAAAAGCAGTTTTCGTGCTCGAGATACTCTACCGCAAGGTCATATATTGACCAGCCACCAAAATGCGCTGCGTCTACTACGAGGTCTGGGAAAGTGTGAAGGATTTTTTTCAAGCGACGTGGATGAGAGTAGTCATAACGATAGTCGCCGGTGTGTACAATGAGGGGTAATCTGCCTTCGATTATCTCGTAAATGCGCATGAGACGCGGGTCATCCATGTTGACTTCTTGAGTGTCGGGATGCAGCTTTACACCCTTAAGACCTAGACTTATCGCGCGTTCAATCTCTGCTTCGGGGTCAGGGTAGTCTTGATGCATAGTCGCAAAGCCTATAAACTCTGGGTGTATGCGGCATTGTTCGGCTATAAAGTCGTTGATGTGCTCTACGTGTGAGGGCTTTGTTGCGACTGAGTGTATAACAAAGTTGGTGATAGGGCTTCCAGCAGTCGCTTCGAGTAGTTTATCTACCGAGCCGCCCTCAAACATATCGATAAGATAAAATTCGCCGACGCTTTTTGCGGCGCGAATAGCTATCTTTTCAGGATATACGTGCGCATGAATATCAACAACGGTCATGGTTTGGTGCCTTTCAACTTGTCAAATTATCAAGCGATATTTTAATACAAGGGCAAGGCGGCTCAAATATATTTTTTGTTAAGCTTTGTTAAACTTATTTTTGTGCGCTGGATTTTTTCGCGATGAAAGCAGCCACTTCATTTTTGACATCTTGGTATTGTTGGGCTATATCTTCATGTGTGCATCCGTTGCTGATAAGCCCACACAAGATTTGGGTAGACAAATCGATGTCGTCTACTGAGATACCATACAGAGTAACTTTTTCTTGTGTGCAACAGCACAGCGCGTACTGCGTTTGTTCGGCTTCCTCTTTGCTTATCTCAAGTCCGGCGTCAATTTTTGCAACGCGTGAGCTTTGCTCCTCGACAACTTTGTTGTCGCCATAATCCAAAAACAAAAGCGCCGGGTTAATTTCAAGAGCATTTGCGATACGCTCAGCATTTTTAATACTTATGTTGATGCGTTTTTGTTCAATGCCCCCAATATAGGTGCGATGTAAACCACTTAGCTCTGCGAGTCTTTCTTGGGTTAGCCCCGCGGCTTTTCTAAACTTTCTCATGTTTGCGGCAAATACGCTTTGGATAGCCATTTTTCCCTCCTGCTAGGCTTATCATATGGACGCCAAAACAGCCCCCGAAAGTTATTGCTTATAAATATCACATTTTTAGTCATTGTTTTATTAAAACAAGAAAATGAAACAGACTCGACACATAAACGGGTAGATAAATGACACAAATTTCAAAGAGCTCACAAGAAATGTAATCGAAAGATTACAAGGTATTTTGGACGGACTAATAAGTTGCGCAAAACAGGGATGGTGCAAAAATGGGACGCGCAATAGACAGGGTTGCCTATCGCGCGCCATTGTGACTAGATTTTAGAAGTGCGGCCTTGTGGTAAGCGTGACTTTGCGGTAAGCGCCATCTTGCGGTAAGCGCCACCTTGTGGTAAGTGCCACCTTGCGGTAAGTGCGGCCTTGCGGTAATTCCGCCC
>CAYNWQ010000026.1:5697-10402 GCA_964400955.1 uncultured Gordonibacter sp.
CCTTGCGGTAATTCCGCCCGTATAGCTAAATCCTAGAATTCCTTAAACTTATCTTTCGGGCAGAAACATATCGGGCATTTCTCGAAATCGTCACCCTTGTGGATATATCCGCATACCGGGCAGAGATAAAACTTGTCATCATCAGCAGCGTCGAGGTTGTTATAAGCCTCGAGATAAAGCTCAGCGTGTACTGCTTCAGCAAGCTTTGCGCGGGTAAAGACCTGCACAGCCTGTGCGTTTCCTTCTTCTTGGGCGCGCTTGATAAAAGCTGGGTACATATCGGAAGTTTCATGAATCTCACCACAAGCGCTCTCGATGAGATTTACATCACTTGTGTGTGCGGTTGCGGCAGGCGCTTGGGGTTTCTCGTAGGCGGGATCCATTTTAGAGGCGAGGTTGTACTCAAGGCCAATATGGACTTGCTCTGCTGCTGAGGTTGCTTCAAACAAACGTGACAGTTGGTCGAATCCTTGTTCTTTTGCTGCCTGCGCAAAAATGGCGTATTTTGCCGATGCGCCTGTCTCGCCAGCGACGGCGGCTTTCAGATTTTCGAGAGTGGTACCTACTACAGTGGTGCTTTCAGGCATGATGTTAAAGTTGCTAGCATTGTCTGGGTTTGGGCGCTCTGCGCGTATTTTCATAGTCATAATTGCTGCTCCTTTTTCTCGTCTTAAAGTTTTCTTATTGAGAACGATTCTCAATAAGCGCATAATAGCCCGATTAGACAGAAGGTGCAAGCAGATGGGTCGCAATATGTCCTAGTCTTCGTATAACATTCACAAGATAGCCTTTGCACGGAGGTGTAGTTTGTGGATAATGGAGGCAAGCTAAAAATGAAAGGATAGGCATGAAACGTTCAGTCGCATGGAAAAAATACTCGGATAAAGACCTCGCCGCGCTCGAAGACCTCGCGTCGCGCTATATCGATTTTATCTCTGACAACAAAACGGAGCGCGAATGTGCTGCCGCTGCTATTAAAGCAGCAGAAGCGCGCGGTTATGTATCGCTTGATGAGGCAGTGCGGGGCGCTCAAGCGCTCAAACCCGGCGACAAAGTGTGGGCGCAAACGCATGGCAAATCGCTCATGCTCGTGCAGCTTGGGCGCGTTCCTTTGACGAGTGGTTTTAATATATTGGGCGCGCATATCGACTCTCCACGTCTCGATATCAAGCAAAACCCGCTTTATGAGTCGGGCGATTTTGCTTTGCTCGATACGCATTACTATGGCGGCATCAAGCAATACCAATGGGTGACTTTGCCGCTTGCTTTGCATGGAGTGATTGCAAAAAAAGACGGCACGGTTGTAGATGTTTGTGTTGGCGAAGATGCAAATGACCCGGTATTTTGCGTGACCGATTTGCTTATTCATCTAGCGGGTGAGCAGATGGACAAAAAGGCATCGAAAGTGGTCGAAGGAGAGGCGCTCGATATTTTGGTGGGAAACAGACCCGCGCGCAGCGACGAGCAAGGTGCAGGCGCGGGTGTTGGTGGCGCTGCCACAGATGCGGCGAACGATGCAGCTGGCGACAATGCGGGTGCAGGCGCGGGTGTTGCAGCGGATGCGGACGCAGGTGAAAAAGAACCCGTCAAAGCTTTCGTACTTTCTCTACTTGCTGAAAAATACGACATTACCGAAGAGGACTTTCTTTCTGCAGAGTTGGAAGTTGTACCAGCAGGACGTGCACGTGAACTGGGATTTGATCGCAGTATGGTCATAGGTTACGGACAAGATGACCGCGTTTGCGCATTTACTTCGCTCGATGCGCAGCTTGCCGTATGCGATGAACTGCTTGAGAAAACGAGTGTGTGCATACTCGTTGATAAAGAAGAAATAGGTAGCGTTGGTGCAACGGGTATGGCGTCGCTTTTTTTCGAAAACACAATCGCTGAGATTATGGAGCTTAGCGGGGAGGGCGGCATGTTGCCTTTACGACGTGCGCTTGAGGCGTCCGCCATGCTTTCATCTGATGTTTCTGCTGGCTATGATCCCACGTATGCAAGTGTTTTCGAGACCAAAAACGCCGCTTATCTCGGACGTGGTTTGGTGTTTAACAAATACACTGGTTCACGTGGAAAAAGCGGCAGCAATGACGCATCGGCTGAATACGTGGCACGCATTCGTCGTGTGATGGATGAAGCTGACGTGTCTTTCCAGACTGCAGAACTGGGTAAAGTAGACGCTGGCGGCGGCGGGACTATCGCCTATATTCCTGCGAAATACGGCATGGACGTTATCGACTCTGGCGTGGCAGTGCTTTCTATGCACGCTCCTTGGGAAGTAACGAGCAAGGCTGATATTTACGAGGCTCGCCGGGGTTACGAGGCTTTCCTGAGAAATGCTTAAGCGCCAAAAATTTTAGCTCTTTATTAATCGCATATTCGGTCCACCTCACGTGCTTGCTTCTGTGCGCACGATGTGCTGCTTGCCTGCCTTTTGCACAAAAAAATAGTCACGGCAAGCAAAATAGGGGGATGACGAAAGTCTCTTGGTAGGATAGAGTAGACGCGTTGTGTAAATTTGCCGCTGGGTGCACGTATACATGCGCAGGCGCGCGTTGCGCAGATGTGCGAGCGCTAAGCATGAAATGCGCGCAGGTATACTAGCTCGCGGCAATTATTTAGTGGAGGGATGTAAAGGAATGCGCGAAAAATTTGGCTCGCGTTTGGGCTTTATCCTTATTAGTGCAGGTTGCGCTATAGGTCTTGGAAATGTATGGCGTTTCCCCTATATCACAGGCGAATACGGTGGCGCAGCTTTTGTTGTGCTGTATCTCATTGCACTTGCGGTATTTGCGCTGCCTATCTTGGTGATGGAATTTGCAGTCGGGCGTGCGAGCCAAAAAGGCGTTGCGCGCAGTTTTGACGTACTCGAGCCATCTGGCACAAAATGGCATTGCTACAAATGGGTGGCTCTCGCGGGTAATTACTTGCTCATGATGTTTTATACCGTGGTTGCTGGTTGGATGCTTGCGTTTATGGTTTATAACGCCATGGGTACGTTTGAAGGGCTCGATGTTACAGGTACTGCACAGGTATTTAACGACATGCTGTCAAACCCGCTTGAACTTACCATCTACATGATTATTGTAGTAGTTATAGGTGTTGTTACCACCAGTGCTGGTCTTAAAAATGGCGTTGAGCGTGTGACAAAAGTCATGATGGCAGCGCTCTTTATCGTACTTATCGCATTGTGTGTGCGTGCGGTGACACTGCCGGGCGCAGAAGGTGGTCTGGCGTTTTACCTTATGCCTGACTTTGGGCGTTTGTTTGCCGGCTCGACCGCGACTGAGCAATGGGGTACGTTTGGTCAAGCGGTATTTGCCGCGATGGGTCAAGCGTTCTTTACGCTCTCTGTTGGTATCGGCTCTATGTCTATTTTTGGTAGCTATCTAGACAAAAAACGCCGACTCACTGGTGAGGCAGTGCGCATCGCCGGTCTTGACACGGCAGTTGCTTTGATGGCAGGTCTCGTTATCTTCCCGGCATGCTTTGCTTTTGGTGTAGAGCCTGATTCTGGTCCAGGGCTTGTGTTCATCACGCTGCCAAGTATTTTTTCGCAAATGCCTTTGGGTCGTTTGTGGGGTACGCTCTTTTTCTTGTTTATGAGTTGTGCGGCGTTATCGACCGTTATTGCGGTTTTCGAAAACATCATGAGCTTTTCGATTGATCAGTGGGAATGGTCGCGCAAAAAATCATGCGCGGTTAATGGTGTGGCTATTTTGCTGCTCTCGATGCCGTGCGTGCTTGGGTTTAATGTTTTGTCGGGTGTGACTATCCCAGGCATTGGTGACATACAGTCGATCGAAGACTTCATCGTGTCTAACAATTTGCTGCCACTAGGCGGGCTTGTGTTTCTGCTCTTTTGTACGCGCAAACGCGGTTGGGGCCTTGACGCGTTTCTCAAAGAGACTGATACCGGTGAAGGCATGCGTTTCCCGCGTTGGATATGTGGGTATCTGAAATACGTACTGCCGATACTAATGCTTATCATCTTTGTGGGCGGATATGTCCCTGCTGTAAGTGTTTGGTTAGGACTAGGCAGCTAAACGTCTAGCTCTGTCCATTCTTCTAGGCGCAGGCCGTCTATACGTTTAAACTCGCCAACTTTGCTGGTTACTAAAACCGCTTCGTTGGCGAGCGCGCAAGCGACAATTATTAAATCATTCGGACCAATAGTGCAGCCGTGTGTTTCGAGATTGGCTCGAATGCGTGCGCTCCTACCACTCTCGTGCTCTGTCAAGAGACATGTTTAGTTCTGCGGGTGCTGTAAAAGATGCATCTTCAATCGTGCCAAACAAATCCCAATAATTTTCAGACCAGCCGTGTGAGTAAGAGTGCTCTTTCAGTATTTTGCTAGTGTATTTTGAAAGCGAGACCTGCTCACGCGCAGCGTTTGCTTTTAGGTTGGCCATGGATTCTTCATCAAGATAAAGAAAGAGTTGTGGCATTGTCTGTCTTTTCAAGTAAGTGCGAAATGTATCGCTTAGCGCTCTGCTCGTATAAAACAAGTGTATCGGCAAATATATATTAGTTGAAAGTAAAGTAAAGCTAAAATGCAATTGCTAGAAGGAGTAAAGTCTGCCTTCTCGAGGGACTGACTTTCGCATGCTTCCTTGCAATCACGGTGTTTATTCGAAAAAATTTAGAAAAATAACCAAAAAGTCAGGGTGTCCGTCAAACTGGACATATAAAATAAAAAAATATG
>CAYNWQ010000027.1:0-6697 GCA_964400955.1 uncultured Gordonibacter sp.
TTTATCCTGTACTTGGCTTGGAAAAACACAAAGCCGAATGCGGCAAAAGCAGCGGTCGTTGGTGCTTTGGTTGGCGTAATCGCTTGTGTGGCGCTAACGCTTATTGGCTCATTTGCCTCCCTAGTGATGTAATCTTTTCTGTAGGAGTTTATCATGAAGAGTAAGACACAATACACTGCCAGTGGAATTGCTTTCTGTATCGCAGCAGTCTTGGGGATTATTCAGCTATTTTCTACGATAACTGATAGTGCATATACTTCAAGCGTAGCTCAAGGTATAACTTATACAATCTCTGTCGTTGCATTTGTGCTAATTGCAATATGCTTTTTTATCGGTAAGGAGCGTAGCCTTTGGGCTGGCGGGATAATCGTTGCCGTTTTCTTTATCTATCTATGTCTTGTACCGATTGGAGACCTCTTAGATTGCCTTGACTTTGCTCTCCCGTTCGAAATTAATTACTACGTTTTACGCATCGCAGGTCACATGTTATTTGCGCTTTCTAGTGTGCTGCTCCTTTTAGTGTGGGCAAAAGGCTACGGCAAAAGTTCACTTCGGACAATGACAGGCATAATTGCACTCCTCGGGGCGGCATGCGTCCTGCTTTCAAACATTGTAATAGTAGCGAAATCCACAGAATTGTTTGCGAGTGTTTCAATTTATATCCTTTGGACGCTTTGCTGCGTATCGGTTGGCATCGGCTTATTTATCGCCAGTCTCGCTCCAGCCGACACGATTGATGCATAAGGACGGCTGAGCTGAGGTGCAAAGGCATGCTCGTTTGCGCGATTGATTGAACAACCCTCACGGCTGAACAGGTCTTCGTCCCCTGTTCAGCCTCCCCTACTCAAACCTTCGCACCTTTATAAATCCCGAGCCATTGTTGACAGTTATAAGATATACTATATCAGTGGCGTTATATATTTTTTGTTGAAAGAAGATGAGGCATTTTAGGTAACGTATAGGCACATAGGAGGAAACGTATGAAACGCGCTATCTCTATTCCACGTAAAGTTGCAAGTACACTATTATCGGTTGTTTTAGTCACGGGACTTTTGCCCACACCTGCGCTTGCTCTAGACTGCGCGGACGGCTCAAAAGCAGTAAGCAACTCAGTTTCGACCGATGCCAAGCAAGGCCAGACGTCTGGCGCAGAAAGCGAGACAAACGACGCGACAACGGGCAAAGTAGAACAAAGTAGCTCTTCTGGTGCTGTTACAGAAGGCGGATTCTCCGAAGAACTTGATACGGATACCGCTCAATCAAATGCTGATGATGCAACAAATGGCGCACAAGATAACGAGCAATCAAACACCAACGAAACATTAAACGACGCACAAAATGGCACGTTAAATGATGCGCAGTCAGTAAATTCTGAAGAAAACCTTTTATCAATAAATTCACTTGAGGCTGCCGAAGAAGCACAGCTTGAGTCGCTGAGCGCCCAAAGTAATACTTCCGAAGAAGCCACACTCACTAAAGGCTGGGAGCAATGCGGCTCCTGTGAATGGCAAATTGACTCTGCAGGTAAACTCACCATTCGTCCCTTAGGCAATGGCGAATCCGGTACGTTTGGCTACGTTAACAGAAATAATAACTATCCACCATGGCACGCTAAAGCTACGTCCATTACCTCTGTATTTGTTGAACCTGGTGTTGCTACTGAAGACTGTGACTATATGTTTGCCGGCTGCTCATCGTTGGTTTCTGTTGATTTATCAAATCTGGGAATAGGCGACGTGCTTGGCATGAGTCACATGTTTGATGGTTGCTCAAGCCTTACCACCATCAACCTTACTGGATTTGAAAATACATCTGCACATGTAGATAACATGAGTTACATGTTTGCTGGCTGCACAAGCCTGACTCATTTTGATTTTTCTCATCTTGATACTTTTTTTGCAACAGACGTAAGCTATATGTTTTACAACTGCACAGGTTTAGTTACTATCGATCTTACTGATTTTATTTTTTCACCACGCACTGGCGATAATCACGGTGACATTTATGGCAGCAAGGGCAACTTTGACGAGTACAGTACATGGACGTATAACATGTTCGAAAACTGTACCAGTCTTACCACTATCTATGCAAACTATAATTGCGATACGACCCCTGTTGTAATCTCGGGACAGATGTTTAAGGACTGCGTATCCCTTGTTGGTGGCAATGGCACAAAATACGATCCTGCACGTACAGATATATCCATGGCACGTGTTGACGGTAATGGAGGAGAAGGTTACTTTACCAATATTTGGACGTTCAGCGAAACGTGTGAATGGCGCATCTATGATACAGAAAAACTTGTAATTCGCCCAAAAAATGGCGGATCATCAGGCACACTTGCCGCCTTCAACAGCGCAAGTGAAGTGCCATGGTATTCCCAGCGTGAAAACATTACATCAGTGGTATTTGAACAGGGAGTATCTTTGCAGTCTGGCAATTACTTATTTGACGGATGCTCAAACCTTGCAAACATTACTCTTTTAGCTGGCATGAATCTTCAAGGGTCTTTATTACGTGAAACTTCATGGGAAGACTCTTCTGGAAATATTTACACATCAACTGCCGACATGATTGCGTTTAATGCAAAACAAGAGACAGGTTCGTTAACCTACACCGGCGCAATTCCAACGGAAGGTTGGGAACAATGCGGCACGTGCGAGTGGCAAATTGATGCTACAGGAAAATTCAAAGTGCGCCCTATAGGCAATAGCGAACTTGGCAAGCTTTGCTCCTGGAATGATGAAAGCGAAGTGCCATGGTATTCCAAACGTGAAAGCATTACTTCTGTGGAAATAGGAAAAGGCGTCATTGCCCAAACATGCGCAAATATGTTTAAGGGCTGCATAAACTTGACTACAGCAAGCCTTACTGACTTTGTTTTTTACGATGTGGCAGACGCAAGCGGTATGTTCAGTGGGTGCAACAAACTGACCACCATCTATGCGTCGGATGACTTTAACATAAGCAATGTCACTTCTTCAGAAAACATGTTTTATGACTGCACCTCTCTTGTAGGCAGTAGCAAAACTACCTATGACGCACAATTTGTAGACAAAACGCGTGCTAAAGTTGATGGCGGTACAAGCGATCCAGGCTACTTTACAAGCGGATGGAATCAATATGGCACATGCGAGTGGCACATAAGTGCAATAGGGTTACTTACCATACGCCCTTTAAATGGTAATACAACAGGCACTCTTGATAACTGGGACAATACAAACACCAAACAAGCGCCTTGGTATGCAGAGCGAGAACGCATTGTGTCAGTGATGGTTGAGGAAGGCGTTATCGCTCAAACATGCAGTTCTTTTCTTCGTGATTGCGTAAATTTGGAATCGGTTGACCTTGACAATCTTGATACCTCTGCAGTAACAAACATGAGTAACATGTTTTACCAATGTTCGAGTTTGAAAGCACTTGACCTTTCAAGCCTTAACACTTCTGCAGTAAAAGATATGAGTAGCATGTTTCGCGATTGCACAAAGCTAACATCTGTCGACTTGACTAGCCTTAAAACCACTGCGCTAACAAACATGAACTCTTTGTTTTATAACTGCTCAAGCCTAGATATGATTGATATTTCTAGCTTTGATACTTCCGCAGTAACAGACATGGGTCTAGCGTTTTCTGGCTGCTCAACCCTTGTAACTATTTATGCATCGGATGATTTTAAAATTGCCTCTGTTACATCATCAGATGATATGTTTTCAGGATGCGTGTGTCTTGTTGGTGGCAACAAAACTCCTTTTAATGCAGCATATACCAATAAGAGCAGAGCTGTCATTGATGGAGAAAATGATGCAGCTGGCTACCTCACAGACGGATGGACCGAATGCGGCACCTGCGAATGGCGCATTAATGCTGCAGGAAAACTAACTGTGCGACCACAAAGTGGCAACGAAACTGGCGTACTTAGTAGTGAACCATTTTGGAATGACAATCAATCTATTACATCGGTAGTATTTGAAGAAGGCGTTATTTCTCAATCAAGAGCCCCTCAGTTCTGGCGCTGCTTAAATCTAACTACTGTTGACTTATCTGGTCTTGATACCTCGAAAGTTACCGACATGGGCGATATGTTTCAGTATTGCCTCAACCTTACCTCTGTTAACACAACAGGTCTTGATACATCGAACATTACAGATATGGGCGGTATGTTTTGGGACTGCGCGAGTCTTAAATCAATTGACGTAACAGGATTTGATACCTCAAATGTCACCGATATGAGCGATATGTTTGCATACTGCACTTCGCTTGAAGAACTTGATTTAACTTCCTTTAGCTTTGAAAAAATTAGTAACAGATACTGCGCTTTTACTAATGAGTTTGTTCCAAGTACAACGCACGTTACCGTAGCCGATGCGCAAAGCTATAATCTCCTTTTCTCAAAAGGCTCAGTAAAAAACATTTCGGTAAAAGATGTTGTTTCAAGTGACGAAACATGGAGTTTATGGAACACGGTAGAGTGGAAAATTGAAAACAATACGCTAACCATCAGGCCAGCTAATAGTGCGAAGTCAGGAATGCTGGGATGCCTTCTTACCATCAAGGTGAGTAATGGTGCAGAGGCAGGAATGCAGCCTACCTACTACTCTTGTTATGGGCACAGTACAACTCTTCAGACGCAGCGATGCGATGCTCCTTGGCAGCAAGAAATCGCTGAAATTAAAAACGTAGTTATCGAGCCAGGTGTTAAAGCTTGGACTTCTTGCCCATATTTATTTAGCGATTGCACCAATTTGTCTTCTGTTGATTTATCGGGACTTGATACGTCTTTAACAACGGATATGAGCTCAATGTTTGCCGAATGCAAAAGTTTAGCTTCTATTGACCTAACTATGCTTGATACAACGGCGGCGCCTAATATGAGCTCAATGTTTGCAGGTTGTACTTCTTTGATTTCACTTGACGGCATCCACTTTGGCAAATGCACGCCGTCGAGCGTAAGCTATATGTTTTCTAACTGTTCAAATTTGGTTTCCGCGGACCTTGAAGATATTGACGGTTCTGCGCTCAAAGATATGAGCTATATGTTTAGCGGCTGCTCAAAATTAAGCTCCCTAGATTTGTCTGACTTAAATACTTCTAAAGTAACAAATATGAGCGGACTTTTTAGCGACTGCTCTACGCTCAATGTTGTTAACCTTTCTGGCATAGATACTTCCGCCGTAACAAATATGAGCGGGCTTTTTAGCGGCTGCTCTGCGCTCAACGATGTTAACCTTTCTGGTTTAGATACTTCCGCCGTAACCAACATGAGCTCAATGTTTAATGATTGCTCAGCTTTAACATCCGTTGATGTATCAGGTTTCAATACCTCAAAAGTAACAACCATGAATCGTATGTTTTGCGGATGCTCAGGGCTTACCACCCTTGACCTTTCCAGCTTTAATAGCACTGCATTAACAGATACGGCTTATATGTTTTTCGCCTGCACCAAGCTTACACGCATTTATGCAACGCTTAACTTTTACACACCGCAGAATGCCTCATGGGATAACATGTTTACCTATTGCTATTCCTTAGCTGGTGGAAACGGAACAAGTTATAGTGCCGAAACCAAAAACGAGTGGAGAGCGACTGTTGACAGGGATGGAAATAGCGGTTTTTACACGTATAATGGTCAAACACCTGGTTGGTTGTTGTGCGGTACCTGCAAATGGCGTATAGATCCTGCAGGAAAACTTACGGTGCGCCCGCAATATGGTAACGAAACTGGTACGCTTGCTAAATGGGACAGCTACGACAGTTCTCCTTGGTATGAAAATCAATTAATTAAGACTGTAGAGTTTGACGATGGTGTTATTGCGCAAACATGCTCTGGTATGTTTTCGGGTTGCAAAAATCTAACCTCTGTTGATTTATCAGGTCTTAATACCTCTGACGTAGCAGATATGAGCTACATGTTTGAAAACTGCACTGGGTTAACATCCCTTGACCTTTCCAGTTTTGATACTTCCTTAACCAACAGTATTCAACACATGTTCTATGGATGCTCTAATCTTAAAAAGATTTATGTTTCTCTTAACTTCACAACAAATAAGGTTACTTCTTCATATGATACGTTTACAGGATGCACGTCCCTTGTGGGAGAAAACGGCACCAGCTACGAAGCCTCTAACGTTAATGTAAAAATGACGTGTATTGATAGCAAAAAAACACCGGGTTACTTTACTCTTAAACGATCTTTGACAAAGGGTTGGACACAATGTGGCACTTGCGAGTGGCAAGTTGATACAGCTGGCAAACTTACGATACGTCCCTTAGGCGGCATAGGGACTGGCACGCTTGATACATGGGACAAATTTTCTGCCCCATGGAATAGTGAATACATATTTATAGAATCAGCTGTCATTTGTCAGGGCGTTTCTGTCAAAACATGCATAAGCATGTTTCAGGGTTGCGCAAGGCTAACCTCTGTAAATTTGTCTGGACTTGATACGTCTGACGTAACTGACATGAGTTTCATGTTTGAAGGTTGTACAAAACTGGCTTCTGTTGATTTATCGAAGCTTGACACCTCTAATGTAACAAACATGATCTGCATGTTTGATGGTTGCTCATCTCTTACCTCCATTGATTTATCGAACTTCAACACTTCAAAGGTAGAGGACATGAGCTACATGTTTGGTGACTGTGCATCTCTTACCTCCATTGATTTATCGAACTTCAACACTTCAAAGGTAGAGGACAT
>CAYNWQ010000027.1:6797-8110 GCA_964400955.1 uncultured Gordonibacter sp.
GAGCCACATGTTTGATGATTGCACATCTCTTACCACAGTAATCCTAGGCGAGAAGTTTTCTTTTTGCGGAGAAGGCACTACTAGATTAACTTCGCTTCCAACTCCTATCGGTGATTATACCGGCAAGTGGGTAAGTAGCGCAGATGGTGCTGTATATGATTCCAACAACATACCCAACAATGTAGCTGCAACCTATATCGCACAAGCAAAATTAAACGAGTCTCTTTTTACTGTTGATACCGAGAGTGAAATTTATACGGGTGATCCAATAGTTAAAGACATTACATCTAAGCTGGTAGAGGGCAGCGACTATACACTAACTTATGCTGACAATACGAGCGTTGGCACGGCCACCATGACTCTCGAAGGCAAGGGCCTATACGCTGATACGATTACTTATACTTTTGATATTGAGAAAGCTGACCCAACATACACTATACCGGCTGGACTGAAGGCAACCTACAACGACGCGCTTTCTAGCGTTAGTCTACCAGAGGGTTTTACCTGGCAAGACGATACGGCTTTGGTAGGAGAAGCGGGGGTAAACGAGTTCCTCGCGACCTTTACGCCAAAAGACACCAATAACTTTAACGTGGTTAAAGACATCCCCATAAGTGTTGATGTCGACATGTTTGCGCTTGATGAAAGTATGTTTGAGGTCAACCTTGATACTGAAGTCTATACCGGCGAACCCATCAAAAAAGCTATCACCTCAACACTTGTGCAGAACAAAGACTATACGGTAACGTATTTCAACAATACAGACGTAGGCAAAGCAATACTTATCATCAGTGGCAAAGGTTCTTGCTTTGGTATGTTTACTTATACCTTTGACATTGTAAAGGCTAATCCGACATACACTGCGCCTGTTGGATTGAAGGCAGCCTATACGGATACACTCTCTAGTGTCACTTTGCCAGAGGGCTTTACCTGGCAAGACGACGTAAGCACTCCTGTAGGAGAAGCGGGTACTCATGAGTTCCTCGTCACCTTTACACCGACGGATACCAATAACTTTAACGTCATCAAAGACATCCCGGTAAACGTTGAAGTGATGACCTACCCTCTTGACAAAGCCCTCTTTACCGTTAATGTTGATACTGAAGTCTACACCGGCAAACCTATCACGAAAGCGATAATCTCTAAGCTCATAGAGAGCAAAGACTACAGCGTAACTTATGCTGACAATACAGATGTTGGCTTGTCCACTATCACCATAGAGGGCAAAGGCTCTTATACGGGCACTCTCACCTACACCTTTGATATTGAGAAAGCTGACCCAACATACACTATACCGGCTGGACTGAAGGCAA
>CAYNWQ010000027.1:8210-10266 GCA_964400955.1 uncultured Gordonibacter sp.
CAACAATACAGACGTAGGCAAAGCAATACTTATCATCAGTGGCAAAGGTTCTTGCACAGGCACTCTCACCTACACTTTTGAAATCGAAAGAACTGAGACAGATGCCGACCGCGTGTCAGGAGATAGTCGCTACGACACTATGACATCTATTGTTAATACAGGATTTAACTCAGCTGATACCGTAATACTTACCTCAGGTGCAAATTTCGCTGACGCTTTAGCGGCAAATGCGCTGGCAGGCGCGAACGATGCTCCTGTAATCTCAACTGAACCAACAGCGCTATCTCTACAAGCTGCTTCGACCATAAAAAGTCTTGGCGCAAAGCACGTTCTTATCATGGGCGGAGAAGCTGCTATTTCAACATCAGTAGAGATGTCACTTGTAAGTATGGGGCTTTCAGTAGAGCGTATAGCGGGCTCGACAAGACAAGAGACTTCCCTTGTCTCTCTTTCGAAAACAACAGAAAATTCCGAGTCGATAAATACTGTCATCATTTCAAGCGGCACAAGTTTTGCGGACGCACTTTCGATAAGCCCCTATTCTTACGCAAAAAATGTCCCAGTCGTGCTTACGGAAAATGATGGTACGCTTTCCGATAATGCAGTAAGCAAAATACAAGAGTCCGGCGCAACTCGCGCGGTTATCGTAGGTGGTAGCATGGTTGTATCAGAGCAAGCAAAAACTTCACTTGAAGCTGTTGGGCTTTCCGTTGATCGTTGGTGGGGCGAGAACCGCTACGAGACCTCCGCTGAAATCGCTAGGCATACAATCGAAGAAGGCATGTCCCTTACGACGTGCGCTATAGCAACTGGTACCAACTTCCCCGATGCGCTTGCAGGAGGAGCCCTTATAGGTAGCAAAGGTGGCGTACTTTTACTTGCCGCCGATGGGTATACCACTGCAATAGATGAGATATTAGCCCCTAACAAAGATAAGGTAGCAAAATGTTATATGCTAGGTGGAGCAAATGCGGTATCTAGCGACCTTGAGAGTTATACAAATAAGGTGCTGAGTTAAACCAGCTACTTCGCTTCTTGAGGGTAAGGTCACTCTCGGAAGCGAGCTTGAGCTTTCCGGTGCCGAAAATATACACTACACCGTGACACCGCTAGGCGGTGTTACGAGTGAAGTGCGCACTTACACTGGCGCTATAGCCATAGTGAAGGTTGAGCAGAGGCCAAGCTTTAATCTGTCTGAGTTTAACTATCAATATGAAATGAGTACCTTTATTATTGACCCGTTTACTTACGCTTCTCTGAGCGAAGATATGTCAAATCCCGATTGAACCGGATGATCCGATCGAGCCAGATGATCCGATTGAACCGGACAACAACCTAGACGTAAACAACTCTCGCAACACCGTCCAAATAAAGCTTGGTAGCGAAAATCAATCGGACACATCACAACAAGGTTTGGCTAAAACGGGCGATAGCACACAGACGATACTTTTCATCTCGCTAGCAGTCGCCTCAGCAAGCACAACACTACTTTATTATAGTGCGCGCAAAAGACACATCTCGCGACACTAGACACAAAGTGACAACTTTGCCCAGAAGGCAATACAAAAAGACAAGGGGACTGCAGTTTTAGCACAGCCCCCTGTTGTCTTTAGATGCGAGTCTTTACGTAAGCGCTTTACATTGCAAACGCTGGGCAAACACTCAAGCTGCGGATGGCATGGCTACCGGCGTTACCTGGATCACCGGCCGAGCTCACAATCATGAAGGCCGTGGTAAAGCTAAGGGTCGGGGAGCGTTCCCATACATACGTTTCGTACAACGACTCCGGAGAAGAACCGGATCTCGTTAGATGGAGATTTTTGATGCTGTCGTTGTTGTCAAGGCCGTTTTTCACGTTTTCGGCACACCACGCGTACTGGGCTCCCTCCACGGCAGTGTAGTCGCTATTGTTCGAAGCGTTTCCGGTAATCTCGTTGTACGACATCATCCAAATGGAGTCTTCCGTGGATGTAGCTATGCTAGATTTTGAGACAGCCTCGTCATTTACGGTCATTTTCGTGACAGTTGCCAGAGACGAGACGAAGCCTTCGCTCAG
>CAYNWQ010000028.1:0-10180 GCA_964400955.1 uncultured Gordonibacter sp.
CAAGCTTGCTGGAGAGCACGGCAGTAATGAGTGGGAAGTAATTAGCTGGGATGAAGCTATTAATCTAGCTGCTGAGCAAGTAGCGCGCGCCCACGAAAAATACGGCCCCTATTCACTTTGGGGAGCTTCTGGTGGCGGCGGTTTGTATGCATCGGAAATCGCTACCTGCAACCAGTTCGTCTATGGTGGCGCGGTCCAGGCATGCACGGGCGCTTTGCAATGTTATTGCCCGCGTTCTGCGGTTACGGCTTATACCTTCAGCGGCTGGAATCAGTCGCCGGCGGACCACGCCATGTTGGAATTATACAACGAATTGAACCCAACAATGGAACTTTTGGTGGTTTGGGGCGCACAACCTTCAACTTCACAAACAGCAGAATCTGGACGTGGTATCGCAGACGCGCGCTCGGATCGTGGTTTGAAGACTATCGTTATCGACCCTAATATGTCACCTGATGCCGCAAAGGCTGATGTATGGCTGCCGGTACGTCCTGCATCTGATACTGCAATGCTTTTAGGTTGGATTCGTTATATCATTGATGGAAAGTATTACAACGAGGATTTCTGCAAGTACTGGACAAATCTTCCTTTTCTTATCAATCCTGATACGGGGTTGCCGATAGAAGCAGAAGAAATCTGGCCTGACTATATTAATCCTTGTATCGACCCTGATGGTGTTTATGATACGCCGGCCTATGTCTGCTTTGATAACCTTACGGGTAGTATTCAGCCGTTTGCTTATTCTGCACCAGAGGATTCAGAAGTTGATCCTGAGCTGTTTGTAAATGACTGTGATGTAACACTTGCGGATGGTACAAAACTCAAATGCAAGTCAGCTTTCCAGATCTATTGGGAAGAGGCCGAACCATGGACGCTAGAGCACACTGCTGAAATTACTTATGTGCCGGCAGACTTGATTGAAAAGGCCGTGCATATGTATGCAACCTGCGAACATGCCGGCATTACGGTAGGCGTTTTTTCTGACATGATGGAGATAAATGCCGAAGTGCCTCTAGGTACCGTTGCGCTAGACCTTATGATGGGTCATGCCAATCAGCCGGGTGGCACGCTTACCAACCGTGGTAAAGATTCTATTTCCACTGACAGACCTACCGGTCCTTTCAAGCTCATCGTTATTTCTTACCAGCTAGAAGCCTGGTGGTATGGAATGAGTTGGCATACTGGTATGACAAAGGCCGGAAACGACGCTTTACTCCAGCAGCAACTTGATGCACTCGAAGATACTATTATAGATAAGTCAACGCCTAATGCAGAAGCAAGACGCGACCAGATGGCGCAGGCGCTTAAAGACCGACTTGGTTCAACGTATCATAAGGCGGCAATGTATTGGGAGCAAACCGGTCCTGGTATGGTGCGCGAGGCTGTACAATGCGGCGAGCCGTATCGCCCGGCAGTACTTTATGAGGTGTCAGGCAATAAACTTGCTATGGTTGCTAACAGTTCAAAGTGGCACGAAGCAATGCTTAATCTCGACTTTGCTATTCAGCAATATGCAAACCTTACTTCTGAGACTGTTGAACTTATCGACTTGTTTTTCCCAACAAACGAATGGTTGGAATACAACAATGGCACAGCTCTTACTATTCAGCTTAACACACAGTGGGTTCGTCGTTCGCTTATTCATTTAGGTGAAACCGTTCACCCCGAAATGGCATATACGCTTGTTGTTAACAAGGTATGCGATATTTTGGGTGGTCGCGATAATATCTTGAGTCATGACTTTGTCTATGTATTGGGCATGTTTGACAACTATGATGAAAAGAAAGCTACATGGGCTGCTATTTACGGTGCTCCTTCTTGGGAAGAGCTCATAGCTGACCAAGACAAATACTCGCCGCTCGTTACACCGCCGGAAGAATATTGGCTCTACTATCAGCATGAAATGCCAGTAAGCGACGGTCTGCCTGCTGGGTTTGGCACCACATCTCGTAAGTGTGAAGTCTACTGCGATTCTCATTTGCGTATGGCTCGTACGGGCTGGCCTTATCTGTATCCTTACGATATGGATCCATGCGACGATTATCCGGTTATTTGTCGCTATTTGGAAAACCAGGAAAACGCGCTTACCGATAAAGAATACCCGCTTACTTTCACTTCTGGTCGTGTTCATTATTGGCATCACGGCACCATGCGTCATTGCGCCTTTAACCGTGAACTTTTGCCTGCTCCAGACTTGCGTATTAACCCAGTGGACGCAAAGAAATATGGCATACAGCACGGCGACTGGGTAAAGATTACTTCACGTCGCGGGTCAACTCATGGACGTGCCTATGTTACTAAGGGTATCGCTGTAGGTTCGGTGTTCCAGGAGCGTTTCTGGAATCCAGAATGCTTCGATGATTCTCAGGAATCTATCACTGCTGGCTGGCAAGAATGCAACATTAACCAGCTAACACCCGACACAGCAAGAAGCCGTATGTTTGGTGGTTCTACGTATCGTGGCTTCCAGGTGAAAATAGAAAAATCAACAAAGCCTGACAGGATTTGGGTTGAGCCAGAAGAGTTTGAACCATTTATGCCTGTCGCTGACCACTACAAATCTGAACTAACTGATGAAGACGGGGTGTTGCCAAATGCGTAGGACACTGCTTGTTAATCTTGACCGTTGCTCTGGATGTGATAGCTGCATCGTGTATTGCAAATACGAAAACGGCCTAAAACTGGGCGAGTACTACAATCGTGTTGTTGCAGTTGGTCCATACGGAGATTTCCCTGATGTCTCTATGTATTGGCTGCCAGTGTGTTGTCAGCAATGCGAAAACCCACAGTGTGTAAAGGTTTGTCCTACGGGTGCAAGCTATAGAGATCCAGACACCAATGTCGTGTTGGTAAATGGTGACAAGTGCATTGGCTGCGAATATTGCGTATATGCCTGCCCTTATGGCGTGCGTTCTATGAACAAAACAACGAGCGTTGCTCAAAAATGCAACCTTTGTTCTCAATACACCGCTGATGGAACTGATGTGCCTGTGTGTGTGCATAATTGTCCTACGGGTGCTCGACTTTTTGGAGACTTAGACGATCCTGATAGTGATGTGTGTAAAGAAATTGCTCGCTATGACGAAAGTTGCATACATCATCTTAGTGATCCGAAAGACACGAAACCTACCTGCACCTATATTCTTTCGCCCCAATATGCTGAGTGGAAGGAGATAAAGTAATGCTTATCGATGTTCAATGGCCTTTGGTTATTTTTAGTATCCTGTGTGGCTTAGGTGGCACGCTTGCCTGCAGCATTGGTGTGGCCGAGCTCATGGGTAAAACACTGCGCACGCGTTTTGTGGCTTCTATTGTGTCGTGTGCGTTGATGGTCGTGGGAGGTCTTGCAGTAGTTGCGCACTTAGCACTTCCCTTGAATGCTTTCTATGCTGTAGCAAATGTTTTTTCGTTTAGTGGTATATCGCTTGAGCTTATCATGCTTGTTATCACCTTTGTTGTTATGTTTGCTTATACCATCTTGCTCAAACGCGAAGTGAGTGCAGGCGTATATAAGGTGTGCGCAGTTGCCGCCATTATAGCAGGCCTCTTATTGGCGTATGTTTGCGGGCATGGTTACGTTATTCAGTCGCGAGCATATTGGGACACAGAGCTTTTGCCTCTTGCTTATATGGGAACCGTACTTCCAGCTGGCGCTTTCCTTTATTTGGCTATTGCTGCAAAAACAGAAACTGAGCTAGTCGAGCTTAAGTCCTTAAAAGTCTATGTGATTGTTACTATCGCGGTGTCTATCGTCACTTCAGTAGCTTATCTGGCATTTTTGGGTGACGCTTGCGGCAGAAACCCCATGGTATCTTATGGAATGATAGTTTGCTGTGGCGCGCTTGGCGAGCTTGTATGTGCGGCGATTTATTTCCAGGCCAAAAATGCAAAAACAATCTTTATAGCTGCGGTTATTGGGCTTGTGCTTGCTTTGATAGCAGCATGTGGCGTAAGGCTCGAGATGTGGTTTACGAGCGATGGCTATTTTAATGCGTTTTATTGGGAGTTAGAGAATGGCACTCCTATCTTAAGAGACGATTACTAGTTTTTATTGACGAGGTCGTGCACTTGATGCCAAGTTTTATGGGTATCCGCACGGCCCTATGAAAGTCTGGACATCTTTCAGGCAAAACTAAAAAGCAAAGGAGAAGTTATGACTGTAAACGAAGAGCTCGCCGGTGTCATTTTGGCGCGAGCAGAAATGTATGAAACGCTTGCCAGTCTGTATTTTGACAGGCTGTCCAACGAGCAGATTGAGGCTATGGCTGCGCAAGATTACACCGAGCTTATAAACTGCGAAAACGAGCTTATTGCAAGCGGGTTTAATGATATTTACCGCTACTTGCGCAAAAGAAATACAGGCACTCGTCAAGAGCTAGCCATAGACTTCTCCTCTTGTTTTTTGGGAACTCATTCATATAAGGGCTTTGTTGCTCAACCGTATGAGTCTTTGTTTTTGGATACCTCGGGCACGTTGAATGCACGCCCTCGTACCGAGGTGTACAACTTTTATAAAAAAGAGTGTGTCTCTCTGAAAAAAGAGCACAACTATCCAGATGATCATCTGGCCTTTGAGTGCGAGTTTATGGCGATTCTCTGCCGTCGCACTATCTCGGCTCTTGAGGAGGGCAACAAAGACGAGGCTTTGCGCCTGCTCGAGGTTCAAAAGACCTTTTTGCATGACCATCTCAATTCGTGGTTTCGTCGTTTGCACGACCTCAGCCTCAAATTTATTAAAACGCGTTTTTATCGGGGCGTTCTTAATATCACACAGGGCTTTTTCAACGAAGAGGCTGAGGTTATAGACGACATTTATGACACGATATTGGAAAAAGACGAAGACGAAGAGAGCGCAAAAGAGACGACTACAGAAAAGATAGCCACAGAGGCCGGAGCAGTTGAGGGTGCCGAAGCGGTCGCTTAGGATGTGGATGGCGCAAGAGGAGAGACAACCACAGGAGGTGGGAATATGTCTTTAAAGGATGAGGCAAAATATCACGATGATTTTGAGACAGATAACAAAGAGAGACGAGAAACGCCGTTAACGCGCAGAAGTTTTACTTTGGGTTTAGGAGCATGTGCAGTAACGCTTGCGGTAGGCGGAGTGGCCCGTGCGAGTGAAAATGATGCCAGTATGATTTATCCTCCTGGAGCAAATGATGCCAGTTTATTTGAATCTCTTTGTATTAGGTGTGATAGATGCAGAAGTGCGTGCACAGAAAATGCAATCGGTGTAGCAAAACTAGAAGATGGATTGCTACACGCAAGACTTCCAAAAATGGAGTTTCGTCTCGGCTGGTGCAACGAGTGTAACGGAGCCTACAAGTGTATTGAGGCATGCCCGACAGGCGCTCTTTCCTCGTTTGATACCAAGCGTGACAAAATCGGTCTGGCTGTGATTGACCAGACAAAATGTCAGGTGTTTGGAATGTCTGCCACGTGCGGAAAGACTTGCATCGATGCTTGTCCGGTAGAAGCAATCTATGAGACAAGTGATGGTCGTATCGCGGTGGACGAAAATGCATGCTGGGGTTGTGGTGCATGTGAGTATGTGTGTCCGACTAATGCTTATCGCAGCTACGACGGTAACCCAAAAAGGGGAATCAATATTGAAGTTTGGCAAGGAGACGTGCAATGAGTTCACACGATAACGAGTACAGCCCCTCGCATCTAAGTACAAAAACAAAGCATTCCAAAGGCAAAATGGCGCATGCTCGGACAGTAGTGAAACTACTTGTGTTTGTAGGAGTGCTTGTGGGTTTGTGCATACATACCGGCTTTGGCACCTATTCAAGCGCAGGTATTGGTTTTGTCGCAAGTGTTTGCCCGCTTGGTGCGCTCGAAGGCTTGTTCGGCGCAAAAGCTTTTATACCTCGATTGATTATCGGGCTTTTAATAATGCTTGCTCTCATTTTCTTTTTTGGTCGAGCATTTTGTAGCTGGATATGTCCAATCCCTCCCTTGTCGTCTTTTTTCAAAACGCGCAAGCGCAAAGCTGAAGAGAGTAAAACATGCGATGAAGCTGGTCGTTTTGCTCTTGGGCGTTGGAAGAAAAAGACCAATTCTGTAGCAGAGGCCTCAATGACAAAAGAGGAAATCGGCGCTGCAGTAGAGACCTCAATACCAGAAAAAGAAACCAGTGCACGTTTTGATTCGCGACATGTTGTATTGTGCGGAGCTTTGGGAAGTGCAGCGATTTTTGGCTTTCCTGTGTTTTGTTTGATTTGCCCTGTTGGTTTGACCTGTGCAACGCTTGTTTTACTCATGCGTCTTTTAGGTATAGGAGAGCTTTCTTGGGGTTTGTTTGTGTTTCCCGTGGTGCTTATATTAGAGCTCACTTTGCTTAAAAATTATTGTTCCAAGATATGTCCTATTGCCGCTTTAATGTCTTTGGTGGCGCGTATTAGCCCTACGTTTAAGCCGCAAGTAAACAAAGAAACCTGCTTGCGTGATACCGAGGGAGCCGCATGTCATATGTGTTCGAGTGTCTGCCCTGAGCATATTGACCCTTGCTCAAATCTAGGTGTAAAAGCGATAAACGAATGCAGCCGTTGTGGGCGCTGTGTTGATACGTGTCCCGAACACGCTCTATCTATTCCTTTTTTGCCTAAAAAATAGTTTTGACAGGAGGTCTCTCATTTACATAATGCGTATTACGTGACGCAATACGCGCAAGGTAAGGGGTGCGGACGTTTTTTGGTCCAACTTTTTGTCCGCACCCCCGCACCACGCGCAAATCTGTATATTTTTTTCATAGCGAAGAAAAATTGCTATAATGCAGGCTATTACACCTAAAGAGGGGGAGATGGTGATAAATGGGCGAAAAGACGGCTTTATGGGAGCTAAGCTTAGGTAATACTTCTTTGCAGTTACATGAGCTGTTTGGCATCTTAGGCATTTCTCTGTTCGCTTTATTTGCGTGGCTTTGTTTTGGGTATGGATTTTGTGACTCCGAGGGTTTAGGTCCTGGTTATCTAGGGGTAGCCATACCTGTTAGCTTTGCCGCAATGATGCTAACTTGTATTATTTCTTTTTTTGACTTTGGGCTTTTGGAAAGTTTAAAGCATTCTCAGGCAGTAACACTTCTGGCCGGTGTGGTGTGTTCTGCGACGGCGGCCTTTCTGCCTTCATTTTCGCCTTTTCAGGTTTCAGATACTTTACGCATCGTTTTTTGCGTTATTAATACTTGTGCTCTAGCTTGGTGTTTGTTTATCTGTGTTCACACTATCTCAGAGACAAAAGACACGCTTAAACTTTGCATAATTCCTCATTTAGTAATCCCTTTGATGTTTGTCTTAAATGGAATGTTTTTTGTATTTGACCAGTCTTGGGCATATATTTTGTTCGTGGCTGTGCCTTTTGTAGGGACGCTCATGTTGATACTTTCAGCGCGAGTTTCGCTTTGTAAAAAACCTGAGGCGCCGCAGCAGTTTTGGTTTGTTTCTCCGACAGGCGCCTTGCCATTTGTTACGCATGGAAAAATGGACATATCTGCTTTGTCGGGTTCGCGTTATGCTCGTATCAGAAAGCTTTTAGTACTCGCGCTTGTGAGTATTTTCTTGGTAAGTTTCCACGTGGCTTTTGTGCGCGTTGCCGTGCTGCAGGATTCATTTGGCATGGAAAGCCATAGCGTAGGGGCGTCGGGTAGTCTTGGACTTGCCGCGATATTGTCTTTAATTATGCTTTCAATCATTCTCACAAAGAAAAACTATGAGAGTATGCATTTTTATTATATTGTAAGCTGTTTGGGCATGTGTTTTGCGGCATTGGTTGTGCTCGTTACTAATGATAGTAACTTGACTTTGGTGAGAGTTATTGAAAATGTTTCCTATATGTTCTACATTGTGGCGCTATCATATGCTTTGATTTTATGGGTTGCCACTATCAATATATATGTAAGCAACCTTTTTTCACTGGTTGGTGCGGTAATCTCGGCTGGCACCGTTATTGGCTGGGTGTCTCAAACCGTGCTCTTTTCTTATTTCGGAGCAAGTGTTTTTAGAATCTCTATTTTTGCTGCAACCTTTGTAGTGTTTGTTTATGCGCTATTTGGTTTCACCGCTCAAGAATTCAAGGGTTTTATCAGCCTTGGGATCTCGTTTCAAAAGGTCGAGCAGTTCGCTCACTCACAAGACGAAAAAGGTGAAATCCCGCTTGTTTGGCATGATTGCCGCGATTTGCTTGCGCAGACTTTAGTGGCAGAAGTTGAAGCGGAAAATACGCCCGAAGAAGCGCGGGGCGAAAAAACTTCGACTGAGCAAGTATCAGATAATAAAACAACCATCGCGACCTGTGAGGATACGCAGCACGAGAGTGCTGCGTATGGGGGAGTGAGCACGCAAACGAGATTGGCTCCCCGTTGTGGTATGACCTTTAAGGAAGCAACGACCCAAGCAGCGCACCTTGCTGGTCTTTCCAAACGAGAAGAAGGAGTTTTATCCATGCTTCTAAAAGGGTATTCCGACCAACGTATCGCAGAAGAGTTGGTGCTTTCCTATCATACGGTGCGTTCGCATGTTCGACATATCTATGTAAAAATGGACGTGCATAGCCGTGAAGAAATTGGCGACTATATTAGTAGAGTGCAGACTAGCTCGCTACAAACGCCTCACTCGTAGGTGTTTTTCGCTTACTGCCACATTTCGCGCGCGGCTTACCGCTTACGGCTACATTTCGCACGCGGCTTACCGCTTAGTTCTGCGCCTTGTCACGACCTACTGCTCATCGCGAGATTTCGCGCGCCCTTGCCGCTCGCCGCCGATTTTGCGCATTACCCCTACCGCTCGCCGGTCAAAATGTCACAGCATTATTCTTGATACTGAATAATCATTTTCCCTGATGACCGTTCGCCGAAAAAAAATTTGTGAAATATCTAGAATCATCCTCCATTATCCTCTCAGAGCTGTATGCTCGTGCGTGTCGAATGGGGGCATTTGACACGTTGACGTAAATAATAAAAGACGAGTGATACGAGAGGAGTATGAGGATATGAACCTATCACGTAGGGGCTTTTTCAAAGCCGCCGGTGCAGCGTTTGCGACCACTATGGCGTTTGAAATGACTTCTCAGTCTGAAGCGCTCGCAGTTGAGCAAGCATCAGATTGGAAGCTCGTTAACACCGAAGAGTACACAAACATTTGCTGCTATTGCGCTGGCGGTTGCGGATCGTTGCTTTCGGTACGCGATGGAGAGCTCATTAACCTGGAAGGCGATCCCGATCATCCCATCAACAAAGGTGGTCTATGCCCGAAAGGCGCGACGATGTTTCAGCTGCGCAACATCGTTGACCCTGAAACACGCGAGGTGGTGAAAAATCCCGACCGTATTTCCAAGCCAATGGTGCGTCGTCCTGGCAAATCCGACTGGGAAAGCATTTCTTGGGATGACGCCATCAAAGAAATTGCGCGCAAAGTAAAAGACACGCGTGATGCGACCTTTGAAGAGGTTGACGCAAACGGTCTTACGGTAAATCGCACGACTGCTATGGCAAGTCTCGGCGGTTCGCAAGAAAATTCCGAGGAAGAATACCTCATCCTAAAAATGATGCGCTCGCTTGGCATCATCGCCATCGATAACCAAGCGCGAGTTTGACACGGCCCCACCGTTGCCGGTCTGGCAGCATCATTTGGTCGCGGCTCTATGACGAGCCATTGGTGCGACTTCCAAAACGCAGATGTTATCTTGCACTGCGGTTCTAATTCTGTCGAAAATCATCCTGTTAGCTCAAAGTGGCTGGAAAAAGCCCACGAAAACGGGGCAAAGTGGATTGTAGTTGACCCACGCTATACCCGTACCGCTGAGCAGGCAGACATCTATTGCCCTATCCGTTCGGGCACTGATATCGCTTTTTATGGCGGTATGTACAACTACATTATTGAGCATCTTATCGAGCCTCATCTCCAAGATTACCTCGACAATGGTGATATGGACGAATACAACTATGAGTATTTGCTCAACTATACTAACGCTTCCTACTTACTCGATCCTGAGTATGAGTTTGATCCGGAAACTGGTTTGTTTAGTGGCTGGGACGAAAAGACAAAAACCTACAACGCTCACAGCTGGCATTATCAGACTGAGTCTGAGGAAGAATGGGATACGAGCGAGGGTGGCACTTACGCTTGGGCGGTTGCTCCGGGTGTGCCAGAGTTTACCACGCCGACCCTTTCGCATCCTAAAA
>CAYNWQ010000029.1:0-9832 GCA_964400955.1 uncultured Gordonibacter sp.
GCACGCAAAGTCTGCACAAAGTAGTTAGCATTTTTTTGTCTAGTCCTGCCGCCTAGACCGCTTGCCCAATTTTGCATCTACCTCGTCTCTTAAAAGAGCACGCGCGCGCTACAATATCGCCATTGATATCCAAAGACGAAAAAGGAGTGTGAAATGGGCAGAGTATACAATTTTTCCGCAGGGCCTGCAGTGTTACCTGAAGAGGTACTCAGGGAGGCTGCCGCAGAGATGCTTGACTACAAAGGTTGCGGCATGTCTGTCATGGAGATGAGTCATCGCTCAGCTGCTTTCAAAGGCATTATTGAAGAAGCCGAAGCTGACCTACGCGAGCTTATGGACATTCCCGACAACTACAAAGTGCTCTTTATGCAAGGTGGCGCCACTACTCAGTTTGCAGCTATTCCTATGAACCTCATGATAGGCTCAGGCAAAGCTGACTACATCGTTTCAGGTTCGTGGTCGAAAAAAGCTTTCAAGGAAGCGGCTGGCATGGGACAGGCGCGATGTGTTGCATCAAGTGAAGATGGCAATTTTTCTTATATTCCCGACGTTGACACCCTCGAGCTTGACCCAGAAGCTGACTATGTCTACATCTGTGAAAACGAAACCATCTATGGTACGAAATATCACAAGCTGCCTGAGTGCAAAGATGTGCCACTCGTAGCTGACGTATCGTCTTGTTTCTTGTCTGAACCGGTTGATGTATCGAAATATGGCATCATCTATGGCGGTGTGCAGAAAAATATTGGTCCTGCGGGTGTGGCTATCGTTATCATACGCGAAGACCTCATCAAAGAGAGTTGGCTTACCAATACGCCTACGATGCTGAAATATAAAACTACAGCTGATAATGGCAGTATGTATAACACACCACCTTGCTACACTATTTATATGTGCGGCAAAGTGTTTAAGTGGCTCAAGGCTTTAGGTGGCCTCTCTGTTATGAAAGAGAAAAACGAGCGTAAGGCAGCATTGCTTTACGATTATCTTGATTCGACAGATTTCTACACTGCAACTGCACGCTTGTGTGACCGTTCAATCATGAATGTGCCTTTCATCACGGGTGATACTGAGCTTGATGCTCTCTTTGTTGCACAAGCCAAAAAATGTGGCATCGAAAACATCAAAGGTCATCGTAGCGTCGGTGGTATGCGCGCAAGCATTTACAACGCAATGCCTTATGAAGGTGTTGAGGCTCTCGTTGACTTTATGAAACAATTCGAGGCCGCGCATAAATAATACATGGGGCTATTTAATCATAATTTGCTAAATTGGAAGTATGTTTAAAAGAATTCTTGATGTAAAGGTGAGCGCTTTATGTGCAAAAAAGTTTTAATTACCGAAAAACTAGCTGATGAGGGCATTGCGATACTCAAAAAACATGGCTACCAAATAGATGAAAAGCTCGGACTTAGCACCGATGAGCTTGCCAGTTGTATCGCTGACTATGATGCTTTGGTAGTGCGCTCTGGTACTCGTGTAACACGCGAAGTAATAGAGGCTGCCGAAAATTTGCGCATCATTGGCCGCGCAGGTGTAGGTGTTGACAACATTGATATCGATGCAGCAACTGAGCGCGGCATCATTGTATGCAATGCCCCTACTTCAAATATCGTTTCAGCCGCTGAGCATACGCTCGCTTTAATGCTTGCCTGTGCGCGACGTATACCTCAGGCAAATGCTAGCATGCATGCAGGCGTGTGGGAGCGCGCAACTTTTATGGGTTTTGAGCTCTACGAAAAAACGCTTGCTATATTTGGTCTTGGTCGTGTTGGTGGCCTTGTTGCTGAAAGAGCACGTGCCTTCGGCATGCATCTCGTGGGCTTTGATCCTTATTGCAGCCCTGAGAGGGCAGAAAGACTTGGCGTTGAGCTCTACGATAGCATTGACGAGATATTGCCGCTAGCTGATTTTGTGACGGTACATTTGCCAAAGACTGACGAGACAATAGGCATGTTTGGTCCTAAAGAATTTGCCGCCATGAAAGATGGTGTTATCTTGCTCAACGTCGCTCGCGGTGGTATATACAACACTTCTTCTCTGGCTGATTTTGTGGCGGCAGGTAAAATTGCTGCAGTTGGTATGGATATGTTTGAAGAAGAGCCTTGCACGCAAAGCCCCTTGCATGAATTTGAGAATGCGATTTTAACACCTCACCTTGGTGCGTCGACTTTTGAGGCGCAGCGTCGTGCTGGTACGCAAATCGCCGAATATGTGGCTGCTGGTCTTGAAGGTTCGGTTGTGCCGACCGCTATAAATATGGCACCTGTTCCTCCCGAAGTACTTGATGCTGTGGGGCCGTATGTACCAGCTTGTCAAATGATGGGACGCATGCTTGCGCAGCTCCATGGCGATATGCCAAAAGTCTTAAAGGTTACACCTGCGGGTACCATTGCAAATTCGGATCCTTCTATCTTGATTGCGGGTGCGCTTTCAGGAATGCTTACCTACCGTCGTGCCGGCACCGTTACTCCTGTTAACGCGGAAAGTGTTGCAACACGCCATGGTATCAAAGTGGTCAGCTCAGGTGTGACCGATGCACGCGAGTACGCTAGTGTTGTTACGGTAGAGGCTGATGGCGTGGAGGTTGGCGCTACGCTTGCAGGTGCTGCCCAGACGCCGCGTATTGTTTCTTTGCTTGGATACAAGATTGACATCGCACCAGCTCGCGAGTCGCTTGTCTTTGAATATCTCGACGCCCCGGGTCGTATCGGTATTATTGGTAGTGTGCTTGGTGAAGCGGGTGTCAATATCACAACCATGCAAATTGGTACAAAGCCTGAGGAAAAATGCGCCTTAGTTTATATGAATATCGAAGGTAAAGTTGACGAGGATGTTTTGTTAAAACTACGTGAAAACGTGCCCGACTTAAAGAAGTTATGGTTTATAAAACTCTAAGATAAAAGCCGCTATAAGACAAAATATCCCTTGGCCTTATAGTGAGGTCAAGGGATATTTTTTTGATGCGAGGACAGATGTTATGGCAAGAAAGATAAACATATTTGATACCACTTTACGTGACGGTGAGCAATCTCCCGGTGCGTCTATGAATACTGAAGAAAAGCTCGTTATTACACGCGAGCTCTTGCGGCTCAATGTTGACGTCATAGAGGCCGGTTTTCCGGTGTCATCCCCGGGCGACTTTGAAAGTGTCCGGCGTATCTCAGAGCTTGTAGGAGACAAAGCGGTGGTTTGCGCGCTTTCGCGTGCAATCGATAAAGATATCGATGCGGCTGCTGAAGCGCTTGCGTCTGCGGCGCGACCCCGTATACACACAGGACTTGGCGTAAGTGAGAGTCATTTGCGCGACAAGTTGCACATCACGCAAGACGAATGCATCGCTCGTGCTGTTCACTGTGTTAAACATGCGAAAAAATATGTCGATGACGTGCAGTTTTATGCTGAAGATGCTGGCAGGAGTGACTATGAGTTTTTGGCACGGGTCGTGGAGGCTGTCATTGCAGCAGGTGCCACTGTTGTTAATATCCCTGACACTACCGGCTACTCTTTGCCAGCAGAATTTGGTCGGCGTATAAGCTATCTGATGGAGCATGTGCGCGGCATCGAAAACGTGACTGTATCGGTGCATTGTCATAACGATCTTGGCATGGCGACGGCTTTAGCAATGGCGGGTATTCGTGCTGGTGCGACCCAAGTGGAGTGTACGATAAACGGACTTGGTGAGCGCGCGGGAAATACCGCTCTTGAAGAAGTGGTCATGGCTTGCAAATTGCACGGGCAAGAGCTTGACGCTTATACCGACATTAACACGCGAGATTTCATGAAGGCTAGTCGTTTGGTGTCTTCGATAACCGGTATGAACGTGCAAGCAAATAAAGCTATCGTGGGCGCAAACGCTTTTGCACATTCTTCAGGTATTCATCAGGATGGCGTGCTAAAGAGCCGCGACACTTATGAGATTATCAATCCAGCTGAAGTTGGTGCAGGGACAAGTCAGATTGTTTTAACAGCACGCAGTGGACATGCTGCACTCAAGCATCGTCTCATTGAGTTAGGTTATGAGTTTGAGCCTGCAGAGCTTGATGAGCTCTACGAAGCTTTTCTCAATATGGCTGATAAGAAAAAAGAAGTTTATGACGAAGACCTCGAAAGCCTTATCAACGAGAGAGACCGCAATGCAAAAGCTATCTATACGCTTGAAGGTGTGCAGATTAGCTGCGGTTTTCCTTTGACGCCAACCGCTACGGTTACGCTGCGTAATCAAAATAACGAACTTATGACGGCGTGCGAGTACGGCACAGGGCCAATTGATGCCATGCGCAAAGCGGTTGACGCGATTATAAAAGTTGACACCGACTTTACAGAGTTTTCAGTGCAATCAATTTCGCGTGGCGTTGATGCGTTAGGTGAAGTAACTATACGTATTGCTGATGACAGTGGCGCAATATTTACGGGCCGCGGCGTCGATGGTGACATAGTTGTGTCTTCCACCAAAGCCTATCTCAATGCGCTCAATCGACTTCTTACCTATAGGCTTGAACACATGCTCTAGTGCTTAGTATCTGCACACGTAAGTTATCAAAGTCCTCGCAAGCAGTCTCTGTTTGTGCGCATGCAGGTTATAGTCACGCGCGCGTTGCAAGATGTCATTTGGGCGAAGCTTTTGTCAAGCAGAACTTGCGAATTACAGTTGCGCGCCTGATGTAAACGCAGGGACTATTTTGTGTCTTTATGCAGCTAGCTTGTGAATCTTGCGAAAGTTTGTACGCACAATAAAGTGTTCTGCTACTATCAAAATTTGTAATGTAGACTAGAAAAGTGGGAAATGTTATGGAACAAGAAAACAAACTTGGTAAAAAAATCGAAACACTACGAACTGCTCATCACCTTAGTCAAGAAGAACTCGCTGAGCGTTGTGGCTGTGAGGTTTCGGTAATCGCAGAGCTCGAAGATGGGGAAGTGCCTGCATCTTTAGCGCCGCTTATCCGCATTACGCGTGCACTTGGCGTGCGACTTGGAACCCTCATGGATGACGACGAAAACTTAGGACCTGCTTATATAGATAGCGAACAGATGCAAGAAGTAGAGCGTCTCAAGACGCTGCAGACTTCATCAGGTGGTGATTTGCGTTACTTCAGCTTAGCCGCAGGTCGTCCGTCTCGTCATATGGATCCTTTTATCATCACGGTTACTCCTTCGGGTGAGACCGACCATAAGCTTGTAGGCCATGAAGGCGAAGAGTGGCTCTATGGCATGGAGGGCTCTATAGAGATAGAGTACGGTAAAGACGTCTATGTGCTCCATCCTGGCGAGAGCATCTACTATGACTCCATCGTACCTCATCAGGTGCGTGCTCATGATGGACAAAACGCAAAATTTTTGGCTTGCGTTTATACACCGCTGTAGTTTAGTACGACCCTATTTATACCTTGAAGAAAGAAATATCTCTAATGACCGAACACGAACCAATTCCTGGAGACATAGATTATCCTTTGCACTCCGAAAAAACCATTGGTCGGTATTTTCGCGACCAAGTAGCTATAGAACCTGACCACGAGTTTATTATTTATTCTGATCGAGACTTGCGTTGGACGTATAAAGACTTTGATGAGCGTACCGATAACCTTGCACGAGGCTTGCTTGCTATCGGCATGCAACCGGGAGACCACCTCGGTGTTTGGGCGCGTAATATCCCTGACTGGCTTACCTTTATGTATGCGACGGCAAAAATTGGCGTTGTCATGGTAACGGTAAATCCAGTCTACAAAAGTCATGAGCTCGACTACGTGCTCAAGCAATCAGACATGAAAGCGCTTTGTGTCATAGATGCATATCGCGATGTTGACTATCTTCAGATTATCCGCGACTTGGTGCCTGAGTCACTTGAGCAACCTCGTGGGTATCTCGAGTCACCAAACTATCCCTGCCTTAAAAACCTTATTTATATGGGACCCGAAAAACACCGCGGGTTTTATAGCGTACCTGAGCTGGTATTGCTCGGTCAACATGTGCCTGAAAGCGCACTGCGCGAGGCAGAAGAGAAATTTGACAACAACTCTGTTGTGATGATGCAATACACTTCTGGCACGACCGGTTTTCCTAAAGGTGTTATGCTCACGCATAGAAATATTCTCAACAATGGTTTTTACATCGGTGAAGGTCAAAAGCTCGGCGCAGCCGATAGGGTCACTTTACCAGTGCCGTTTTTCCACTGCTTTGGTTGTGTGCTTGGTGTTATGGCAGTACTTACTCATCGTTCAACGATGATTATCGTTGAGGAATTTAATGCTGAGTTAGTGCTGCAGGCTATACACAAAGAGCGCGCGACGGCAGTTTATGGTGTACCGACTATGTTTATTGCTGAGCTCAATCATCCTGACTTTGACAAATTTGATCTGACGAGTTTGCGTACGGGCATCATGGCGGGCAGCCCTTGTCCTCCCGAGACTATGCGTGAGGTCATGGAACGCATGAATATGAAAGAGATTACCATTTGCTATGGTTTGACCGAGACGAGCCCGGTGTTTACGCAAACTTCAGCCGACGATGATATCGAGCACAAATGCGAAACAGTTGGCAAAAAGCATCCGCCGGTAGACGTGCGCGTTATTGACCCGTCTGATGGACATATCTGTGGCGTAGGGGAGCCGGGTGAACTTTGCTGTAAAGGCTACAATGTCATGAAAGGCTACTATAAGATGCCTGAAGCTACCGCTGAGGCAATCGATAAAGATGGATATCTGCATTCAGGCGATCTTGGCATGGTTGATGAGGATGGTTACTACCGCGTGACCGGTCGTATCAAAGATATGATCATCAGAGGTGGCGAAAACATCTATCCTCTTGAGCTTGAAAATTTCTTGCTTACGATGCCTGGGGTGTTAGACGCTCAAGTAGTAGGCGCGCCAGACGCAAAATATGGTGAGATAGTAGTTGCGTTCATTCGCACGCGTCCGGGTTATGAGGACATGACCGAAGACGATGTACGTCAATGGGCAATTCCTCGCATTGCTCGCTATAAAGTACCAAAACGCGTGTTTTTCGTTGACGACTTTCCGATGACGCCTTCTATGAAAGTGCAGAAATTTAAGCTGCGTGAAATGGCTGCAGAAATGGTGAGTGCTTCTTAAAGGGAGCAATGTCGGATATAGTGACGCTGATTTTATGCCTTAGGTGATAGATGCGCTCGATTGCTTAGCGCGTCCTAGAGAGCAAAGTTTGCGTTTAAATGTGAGGAATATGCGCCGCATGCCGGATATGGGCTAGTCAAGCGCGTAAATGTGTGTTATATATGCTCTCAGCGCATAAATCAGGCACCGACGCGCTACATACTTTCGTATCTTTTAAGAAAGTGGGCTTGTACCCGCTTTCTTTGTTTCTAAGGCGAAAGTGTGTGGGGTGCAAGGCGTGAACCGAGACGTGTGTCTGAGCGCAGAGTGTATAAGTAGTAAACCTAGTACTAGTTATGCGACCTTACTCGTTTGAGACATAAGATATAGATAGGAGGTAGCTCGTGCTTACAGCAAAAGAAAACAAGCTCTTAGGCGCGCTTGAACATCGCGCAAAAAAAGAGGGTATAGAGATTGTAACGCTCGAAGTTGTGGGTGCAAAAAAAGCTCCTACTATACGCGTCTATATCGACACTCCAAATGGCGTGAGTTTCGATGAGTTGTCTTGCGCGCAGGCTTGGATTAATGAACTCATGGATGAGCTTGATCCATTCCCTGGTGCCTATATGCTTGAAGTGTCTTCGCCGGGTATCGACCGACCTTTGCGCACACTTGAGCATTTTGCTCGCTTTGCTGGTGAGGTTGCACAGATTAAGACGATTTCTCCTCAGTACGGACGCAGCACTTTCACTGGAAAACTCATGGGATGCGATGGTGATGAAGTGCTTATAGAGGTCGAAGGTCTTAAAGTTGAGCCTGCAAGCGTTGGTGTGTGTGCGGACGCGGGCATGGATACAGACGCTGTCGCGAGCGCAAAAGCCGCTACAAACGCGGATGCTGACGCAGATACCGTCGTGGACACAGATCCGGACGCAAACGCATGCACGGCAGCTACCCAAGTAGCTAGCAAGAGCACGTGCGTACGCATACCGATTAACAATATTAAACGTGCCCATCTAAAGGGCGTTATAGATTTTAACTCTTAAAGAGCGTATAAGAAAGGAAGCTAAAAAGTGGCTAAATCTGAACTTATTGAGGCGCTGCAGGCTCTTGTCCATGAGCGCAAAATCGATGAATTTTATCTCATTGAGCGTCTAGAGCAGTCGCTTGCTCGTAGCTATGAACGTATCTTAGACCTTGAGTGGGATGCGCGTGTTACCATCGACAGACAAACGGGTCATATCTATGTGTATGAACTTGTGCCGGTTGGTGAACCCGACGAGGAAACCGGTGAGTACACAGAGTTTGAAGAACGTGATGTGACACCAAACGATGTGAGTCGTATTGCTGCGCAAAACGCAAAAGGTGTTATCGCGTCATTGGTGCGCGAAGCGGGACGTCAGTCTATCTATCAGGAGTTTTCTAACCGTGTGGGTGATTTGGTTACCGGTACAGTTTTACAAGGTACGCCTGATTTCACCATCATTAAGATACGCGATGGCGTAGAAGCAGAGCTACCGCACTATGACCTCAAGCGCTATCCTAATGAGCGCTGCGAACGTCCGGCAAACGAACATTATCGCCACAACCAGCGTCTTAAAGTGCTTATCATCGATGTGCGTGACCCTAATTCCGAAGCGGCACGCGCACGTGGCGAGCAGACAAAACCTGCTATTGTGGTTTCACGTACTCATCCTGACCTTATTCGTCGCCTCTTTGAGATAGAGGTGCCTGAGATTTATGACGGCATGGTAGAGATCAAATCTATCGCTCGTGAGCCGGGTGCTCGCTCAAAGATAGCAGTTGCTTCACGTGAGGCTAATCTTGATCCGGTGGGAGCTTGTGTTGGTCCTAAGGGCAGCCGCGTACGTATGGTGGTCGAAGAGCTGCGAAATGAGCGCGTCGACGTTATACAATGGAGTGAGGATCCTGGTCGTTATGTATCAAATGCACTCTCTCCTGCAAAGGTTTCACGCGTCGATGTCGACGAGGAAAACCACTATGCAACTGTAGTTGTGCCCGACGATCAGCTTTCCTTAGCTATCGGTAAAGAGGGACAAAACGCTCGCCTTGCTGCGCGCCTGACGGGTTGGCATATCGATATCAAGAGTGCAAGCTTTACGGGTGAGCCCCTCATGAACGATAATATGCTTATCGATGTGGAAAAAGAAGCCGAAACACAGGATAGCGTATGTGCTTACGTTGCAGAAGATGGTACCCGTTGTCGTAACCATGCGCGTCCAAATTCTCGTTATTGCGGCGTTCATGCAAGCGAAGAGGCAAAGTAGTAAGCCTGAGACTACCAGCAAAGATACGAACAGAAAAGTTACTAGATTGCACATGGAGACGGGAAAGCTTAAAAGACAACGCACCTGCATTAGCTGCGGGAAAGTCTGCGAAAAAACAGATTTATTTCGTGTTGTGCGTCCAAAATCGTCTCCGGTATTTTTTGACGAGACTCGGCGTGCACCAGGCAGAGGAGCGTATGTCTGCTCTTCTGCTTGCTTAGAAGAGGCCCGTTTAACAGGAAAGCTTAATCGTGCGTTGCGTACTCGAGTAAGTGAGCAAGAATACATTAAAGTCGTCAAAGACTTACAAGACGCTTTTATGCGTCAAAGTGAGAAGGATTAGGAGTGATTTGATGGCCGGCATGCGTGTACATGAGTTGGCAAAAGAATTTGATATGACCAGCAAAGAGCTGCTTGACAAATTGCGCGAGATGAAAATCCCAGCGAAAAGTCATGCCAGCATGCTCGGTGATG
>CAYNWQ010000030.1:0-3466 GCA_964400955.1 uncultured Gordonibacter sp.
TAGCGTCAGGCATGCTCAACGTAAAGCTCGGCTCGATACGCCTACTCGTAGAGTGATAGATATCACTCCCCTCATCAGGATTGAGCCAGGTAATCTGTGCATACGACACATCGGGCAGTATGACTGCCGAAGTGGAATTGGTAAGCGTCTGCGTAGCCGAGCGTCCATCCATCATTTTCCAAGACTGCCACTCAGACAACGTTGGGATAGGGTCTGTTGACACCACTTTGCCATAGTATAAGTCTGCGCTTGTCGCCGAGGCCAAGGGCACCGCCGAATCAAGCAGGACCGAAGAATAGTGCCCGTCCGACATATAGGTGTCATAGTCGCTATAGCACTTCACATGATAAAAAGTACGAGCGGTTTCGCGCATAGCAAAACCACTTTTGCCGCCTTGGCTGCTTGTCCACTTACGTCCCATAAACACGAGCGCTTCACACGTGTCTCCTGAACCAGTCGAAAGAGAACCTTGCGCCAGATCTATCTCGTCAACATCGCCGAAAAACACCATTTCAGTGATTTGCGCGCAACCCGCAAAAGCACCCTTAGCGATAGAAGTCACGCTGCGCGGGATATAAATACCCGGCAAAGACTCGCACCCATAAAAAGCATTTTCGGGGATATAGGTCAACTTGGTAGCGATATGCAAAGACGCATCGATTAAAGCTGAGCACCTCGAAAAACAAGAAGCACCCATATCGGTAAGCCCATAAGGTATGGTCACACTGCCCAAAAACGAGCAGTTTGCAAAAGCATAGCTACCAAACGAAGTTACACTTTGAGGAAGCTCGATGCCTATCAGATTAGAACAGGCGTAAAAATAATCAGGCGAACCAAACGCGTAGTCACCCACCGAAACTACATTGTAGGCATTGCCTTCTTCATCATAGACCACCGAAGGGATAACAAGGGTACCAACAGCACTAGTAGATACCGCTTGTTCTTTAGGAGAAGACACGCCTACTTGCACCGTACCACGATTTGAGCCCTCTGCTTTTGTGAGAACCTTAAACCAGCACGGTATTTTTTGAGACTTCGACGCATCTTGTTTCAGTGTCACCTGATAGCGAAATCCATCATAGTCTTGATATACCCAGCAAGAATCTTCAAGCGCTACATCCCCCGAAAAGCCCTCTTCAAAAAACCACTTGCATCCTTCGTTGAGACTCGGCTGTGTGCCAGAATACACTTCGGTTTCATCCAAACCAAAAAGCTTTGCCCCTTCGTGTACTACTACTTTGCTTACTCCCTCTTTGTACTGCCAAGACGTCTTTGAAGAGTAATACGACACCGTATAATATATCGCCGGGTCAGAGTAACCAAAAGAAATGGAGCCTTTCTTGTCTTCATATATCACGCGCTTAATTTTCGAGCAATAATCAAATGCCCCGTTATCGCTTACTGCAGACATGTCGCCTTTAAACGTAATGTTATTGAGTATGGACGATGCAGAAAATACGCCCATACCTAACTTAGTAAGACCTGCGGGCAACACCAAAGAGTAAATACGATTGCATGAGCTAAAAGCACGTGGAGCAATAGAAGTTACTTTATAGGAGACTGTATCATCTCCCACCACTTCTTCAGGTATCGTTACGCACCCGCCTGTCTGAGCATCGGCAGCACTTTTCCACTCTGACGATGTGGTATTGATGCCTACCTGCACACTTGGTGTGGCGCTTTTGCTGTCGCTTGTGACCGTATAAGCAACCGTTACGCCTTCAATCGTGTCAGCATAAAACACATCACCCACGACAAGTTCACCCGATTGGCGTTTGGAAGTGACCACCGTCGTGTCAGTGAGTGGCTGTGTGGGCGTATCGGTTGACTCATAAATCCAAGTATAGCCACTCGGCTCTGCAGGTACACTACCTGAGAGGATATCGCTTTGAGTAAGAGAGTTGATGATAGATTTTTCTTTTACTATCACTCGCCCGTATTCGGTTTGAGCGCCGGGATGCTTGTAAATAACTGAGTAATAATACGTAGGTTCAGACGACGTAAAGATAAGTCCGGGTGACTTCTTGTCAAGAAAAACTACGGTATTGAGTTTTGGACACATGTAAAAACTCGAATCAGTGGAAGTAACCGCTGAAGCATTCCCCTGAAAATAAAGGGTCGTCAGTTGGGAACAGCGTTGAAAAGCGGTGTCTGATATCTTTCTAATAGAAGCAGGAAATACCACACTTTTCAAACTGGAACATTCTTCAAATGCCCCCGAGAGGATATTGCGCACCAGAGAAGAAAAATTGACGCTCGTAAGCGACGTGCAACCCTTAAAACAGTTGTAGGAGATATCGATAACCTGACATCCCGTTGCAAAGGTAACGGTTTTAAGACTCGCACAATTAGCAAACGCCGAGCTGTTAACTTTTTTCACCGAAGAAGGGATAACCACATCGCTAAGCTTGGTGCCACTGAAAGCAGCGTTGTCGATAGTTTGTACGGTACTCGGTATGACGATGCTTGTAATACCCGACCCTCTAAAACACGAACTACGCACCATGACAGCACCTTCCGGTATCACAAATGAGCTCAAGGCTTTGCAATCAGCAAACGCCGCAGAGCCTATATCGTTTATACCGCTTGGCAAAGTTAAATCGACAAGTTTAGTGCATCCTTCAAAGGTACCATTAGGAATCTTGGTAATAGTCGAGCTTCCACTAAAGGTGACCGAAGTCAGTTTGGCACAATCTTGAAAAATATAGTTACCCAAACTGTAAACGCTATCAGGTATAGTAACACTCGTAATTCTCGCACAATTGCGAAACGCACAATCACCTATAGCAGTAACGCTATAAGTGATTCCTGACGAATCTTCTACACTTTCTGGTATATTAAGCGCACCTTTTGTGTTAACTGAGATAGCCGGATCAGGTGTGCCATATTGCGAAGTAGGGTCAGGTCCGACACGCACCGTAGACGAAGAAAGAACCGTGTAAGTGATAGCAATACCATCATCGTTTTCTGCGACAAACTTTGAGCCGACTGCTAGTGTATTTTGGGTACTTTGAGGCTCTTGTACGGACTGTGCGGACTGTGCGTCACTGCCGCCGCGCGCGTCATGTGCGCCCTGAGCATCTTGTGTGGCTTGGACACTTTCGTCATTTTGCGACCCTTGTGAGTTTAACTCGCTTTGTCCACTTTGCGCCACTTGAGTATCTGAGGTGTTTTGTGCAGTAGACGATGCAATTGCATCGTTTGCATCTGTTGCACTCGCAGACGCATTGTCTATGCTATGTGATTGGCTGCTGTTTTGTTCACCCGTTAAAACACCATCGCTTGCAGCTGCGCCATCAATAGCTGCATCTTTTGTCTCTGAGCTCTCACCACTAAGCCCTTGAAAAGAGCTCTCGTCAGTGCTTGATTGGTTAGCGGCGAAAACATCTGAAACAAATGGCACCTGAAACGCTATGACGCAAGCTAAAACAACGCACAAACACGCACGTACATATGAACACCGCAC
>CAYNWQ010000030.1:3566-9544 GCA_964400955.1 uncultured Gordonibacter sp.
CGCGTACTTGTCGCACAGCGCGCGTGTTTCGCTTCCTCCATGCGCACTAGTTTGACCACCTTTCAATCAAGGTGCCATCAGGCCAACTCAAGGACTGAAACACCATGGTACGCAAAGCCTCAGGGGTAGCAGCACTACCTCCCATAAAGCTCACGTGCCACACATACGTTTTATAATCATCTATCAATATGCGAGCAGAACGCATCAATTTAGTCTCGTCGGTGCATAATAACACAACCGATGAGCGTACAGCAGCTAAAGACGAAGCCGAAAGACCATCAGGGAAATTTTGCCCCGTAGCTATGCACATTCCGTTCAATGAAAGCCCTTGCTCACATTCCCAGCGTGCGAAAAGCGCGCTCGTCTCGTAACGATCCTCTCCTGCAAAACGTTTAACAGCTCCCGTACCGAGACATGCTTTGAGGGTATTTTCTGCCTGCGCAGACACCGCAGAAGTGCCACCTGCTATAAGCGCTTGTGAAAAACGCCCACTCTTGCACAAATCAGTTAGCCACGACGGCACATCTTCATTGGCGTTGATTAAGAAAAGCGGGCAACGCGCATGTGCCGCCCATGAAGAGAGCGACAAAGCATCAGGGAACGCATCAGCTCGCGCCACCACAAAGGTATCTGACCACTCGTATTTTCCATGCTCACAGCCGTATTCATAGATAGCACGCGCCGTAAGGATACGGTCCTCACCCGATATACGCACCGTGTGTTTACCGCCATAACCCCTCAAAGCCGCATAAACATCCTCCGAGATAGCACTCGTTCCACCAAGTACTAACACTTCAAAGTTAGGATTACCATCACGCAGCTCATCAAGCGCATCAGCAGTACACGACAGCAACTCATTTGGGTCGCTCAAAAGCACCGGATATCCCATCACGCCCGAAAGTCCCGAAGCAGATAAAGCATCAGGGAAATTGGCGCCGCTCGCGATAATGACACCCTCAATACCTTCTGTTTCTGCTGCAGTAGCGAGAGCAGCTGCAGCAGAGGTTTCATAGCGGCTATCCCCCGCTACTTCCTCGCCTACGACCACGCGGAATGTCTTTTTAATCTCTCCTGAGTACCCACCAAGACCTAAGATGGTTAGGGTAGCATCTCCTGCGCTGGTATTGTTTTCGTACGTAACTTCATAGTCGACTCCTGCACTTAGCTCTGTGCCATCATCTAAAAGCACACGCAGAGCACCCTGTGTGGCCGTACCATCTTCACCAAGTGCCACAACATCGTTAAATCCTTCGACGGTCGCGCCGCTGATGTCTGCACCACCATGCACTACAGTAAGAGACAAAACAGAATAAAGGAAGTTGCCTACGATATAGTCACCGTTTTCCATTTCCTCAACAGATGAGCCATAAACAAAACGCACCGTGCGCAACATGTCAGGAGTATAGTCGTCGATGGTCTTACCACCCGTCATATTCATATAGCGCGATTGATAACTCGTTATAGTGAGTACCGGCTCGACTTTTACTCTATTTTCGAGCACTGCTCCGGTGTGGTTGTCATCCGAGTTCACATCAGGGAAATAATAACGATTGGTCTCGATAAGGTTTTCGTACGTAAAATTACCATCGGTTGCAGTGCGTTTTTCGCCGTCTGCCGCAAGTATCTCTAAGCTGTCTCCCGGGCCAAACTCTATACCGAGGTAATCGAGAAAATCAAGCAGGGTCACATAGCGAGGAGTCTTATTGACTACCAAAGTAGGATATTTATCCCATGCGTTGAAATAACAGGGATTGGTATTTTTCACCAAGCTTTCCATCTCGTGTATACCGACGGTCTTGACGAGCTGTGCCTCGTTAGAACCCTCGCGAGTATACACGTCAAAACTCATGTCGTATACTACATCGATCTCGATATCACACGCTGGCATATTAAACGTAGCTGCAGCGTTGCTCGAATAATCCGCGATGATATCTTGTGTGCCCGCGAGACGCACAATAAAACCTTTCGGCTTGACGAGCGAGTATTCCTTGTCGCTGAACTGCGTTTGAGCTGTAGTAACCATCACGAGCGTGCCCGGCAAAACACTTTCAACGTCGTCAGTCGTTGCAACACCATCTATGCGCACCTCAACCGAAAAGACCGCGTCGTTATGCGATGTCTTGATGGAATACGTTGTATTGTTTGGAGCACGCGTTGCAAACGCATCACTTTCGAGCGGCTCGGTCGTGCTCACCGAATAATTCCAGATATAGGCACTATCAAGCTCAGGTGTGCGCGCATCAGAACCATAGTCCGACTCAGCAAGGTTGCACAAATACGCGCCCTTTTTCACAAGTATCGTCTCAAGTGGTACATCAAGCGCGCGGTCCATATCGTTTGCATAGTACTTAACTGTATAATAGACCGCCTCGGCTTCACCCGTCTTTAATACCGCAAAGCCATCTTGTGTAATAGAGACACTAGTATCAAAAGAATACTCCCAGTATTTTCCTTCTCCTGCTTCAGGCACGCGTACCGAGGTGCCATAATCGCTCTCGTCAAGGCTATCAAAAATAGCACCATTGCACACGGTCACACGCGCAATCGCATTACCCTGGGCATAAGCGATATCGCTGTCATAGAAAGATACCGTACGATAGGCCGCCTTTTTGACGTTAGCAACCGCATAGCCATCAGTTTTAAGCTCGGAAGCTGTGTCAACCGAATAAATCCACTCATAGCCAAAAGGCGCATCCGGTACACTCGCGTCAAGCGCAATATCGCCTTCCTCGAGCGCAGAAATCAGTGCAGCGTCGCGCACTAAAATACTCGCGTATACCTCGCCCGCGATACGGTCTTCCTCTGACAAGTAGTAGCTAATCTTGTGATACACCTCACGCGTTGCATCTCCTTCAAGCGCATAAGTCGCGTCATCAAGCTGAGAGACGAGCCCGCCGCCATAGACCCAAACTTTACCCTCAGTAGGTGTCGGTATACGCGCGTCTCCATAGTAGTCAGCCTCACTCACATTGCTAAGCTCTGTACCTGCGGCGATGCAAGGCCACACCGACACTTTTCCTGCCGCTTTGTCAGCAGCAGAAGCATAGATTGTTACACCATAGTAGACCTTTGCGCCAAGAGAAGTTGTGTCATCTAGGGTAGAAAGAGAAGTAGGCGCACTGAGCGCATTGCGAGTGGCAAGTGAGCTGAGCGCACCCGCTGAACTCGAGGTGACAAAAGACGCACTCACATCTGACTCGTCAGTATTTCCCTCTATGTTAAGCGAAAAAGATGCAGGAGCAGCCGCCTTAAAGACCACCGCAGCTAGATTAGTGCAACCCTCAAAAACCAAAGGTCCGACAGACGCCCGCGAGACGTTCGTTTCAAAAAACGCTGTTTTAAGCGCCGTACAATCTCTAAACGCATAGTCAGATATACGGTAAAGAGACGACTGTGCAACATTGTCTTTGCCAGGTGCGTATATGCTCGCATCTTTTGCTGAAAACTTCACTTCTGCAAGAGATGAGCATCCATCAAAAGCAAATGCCGATATCGACTGTAAGCTTTCAGGGAAATCAAGGCTTACCAAAGACGTGCATTTTGAAAAGGCCGAAGTGCCTATTGTCTTTATCGAACCAAAAGAGCTGATAGACACCAATGAGCTGCACCCTTTAAAAGCAGCACTTGCGATGCGCTCAAGCGAAGAATTATCACCAAAGTCAACCGTTTTCAAAGAAGTACAACCCGCAAAAGCACAAGAGCCTACGGCTTTAATCGTGCTCGGCAATACGACATCGGTCAAAAACGTGCACGCCTCACCCTCATCGTTGGTGCCAAAAGCAGTAGCGCCTACAGAGGTAACGCTAAAGGTTCTACCCTGCGCGTCTGTTACACTTGCGGGGATAGTAAGCTTGCCTGCGCTATTTTCATCAATCGCACGTACACCTTCAATGGTGGTGTAGCCCACACTTACCTCTCCGGTGTTAGTTTCGCTGTCATAACTTTGCACTTCAAAAGTACAAGGCACACTAGTAGTGCCCTCTTTTGTCTGCAAGGTCACGTCGACACTAAAGGCATCTACTTGGGTAGGCATTGCATACATATAGCACGAATCACTCAAAGGACTATCGGCAGAAAAGCCCGTCTCATAGACCCACTCATATCCTGCAGGCAAGCTCGGTATGCTCTCTGTCGTGTAGTACTCGTTATCTCCTACGCTTTTGAGGTAAGCACCCTCGCGTATGACAGGAGTAGCCCATGTTTTACCGGTATTCATATCTCCTAGACTGCGATAGCAATACACTTTAAAATAACGCGTGATATCGGCAGAAGGGATAGAGCCATATTCATCAAAAGTGCCTCGTTTGCCACCATACACGATTGTTGATATATCGCAGTCTTGAAAACACGTCTTATAGCTCAAGCCCCCATTAGGCTGAAACGTTATATTTGCTGCATCGCCTGCAAACTCAAGGTAGGTCAACTGCGTGCATTTTGCAAAAGCATTGTAGCCAACATACGTAACGCTGCTCGGCAATTTCACGCTCGATATAGCCGTCTGATAAAGTGCATAATCTTCTAGCCTCGTGAGCTTGTATTCCATGTTGGCATCGTCAAGGATAATCTCAGGAATAGAAATGCGCGCTGGTGTTATGAGAGGTGTGATAAGAGCAGAATCATAAGTGCTCGTACCTTGACTATAAATCCACCTACCATCGAGTGATACCGTAGCCGGCTCTTCGAGCGTATTGAGCGCAAGCACTTTAAAACGGAGCAGGTTTCCATTTTCGTCAAATGATGTAAAGCTTTCACCAACGAGATATTTCACAATACGATATGACGTATAGGTCGTACCGGTATAACCGGAGCCGTCTTTGCCATGTATAACAAGCCTAATAAGACCCGTGCTCGTATTGTCTGTACTGTCAGCCCACTGTCCACTTGCATTTTTGCGCTGATAGCTAATCGTATAGTCTTTGTCGAGCTCAAGTGTTTTGCCATCAGGCGTTATGACTTTATAGTCCGGATCTATCGGGTCGCCTGTGTAGCGATAAAAAAGACTACCATCAGTGATATAAAAACGTGCGTTAGCGAGATCAGAGAAATCAAGATAGGTCGCGTAAGCATACTGACTCTCACTCACACCATCTATCGAATAAGGGTCTTCTTCAAACACCCACGCATTACACCCCTGTGGCAACTCAGGCACACTACCTTCAAAGATATCGTCTGCGCTCAGTTGTGCCGACACATCAGCATAGCGCACCTCATCTGAGACGGCCGCGCTACCAAGACAGTTAGTCTTATCAAGCGCATCGTCTTTATTCGCGTAAAACTTAAGAGTATAGTAGCGCGTCGCATTGTTGTTGCTTTTTGCCATGACGCGACTCAAGCCACCATCGTCGCGACCGCGCAGCACTATCTTTTCTAGCCCACAAACACCATCGTCTACAAAAGGCGGGTATTTAGTATTGGTGATATTTATCTTTGAAACATCACCATCAAAGATAACACATTTGAGATTGGAATCCTCACTCGGAGAAAAGGCGTTTCTCCCTATAAGTCTCACCGAAGCCGGGATACGCAACTCAGTCAGTGCATCACAATGGAAAAACGCGTATTGATTTATCGAATACACCGTTTCCGGTATGTTGATGCTTTTAAGATGCTTGTTCAAGTAAAACATATACTCAGGAATAGAGTTGCGTTGTGTGTTGGCAGGAAACTCAACTTCTTCGATATAAGAACCACTTGAGAAACCATGTGCACTCACGATACTATCGGGTATATAGAGCTTAGTTAAGCTTGTACAACCTAAAAATACCGCGTATTCCAAAGTGCCAAGAGAAACATTGGTGCCATAGTCAAACGTGTCTAGTTTAGTGCAGTACGCAAAAGCAAACTCACCTATACTAGAGAGCGAACGACCCAAAGTAGCACTTTTGAGGCTTTGGCAGAAGCTAAATGCTTGATCCTCGATCTTTGTCAACGAGTCAGGAAAAGTAATGTCGGCAAGCGCACTGCAGTTTCCAAAAGCA
>CAYNWQ010000031.1:0-9483 GCA_964400955.1 uncultured Gordonibacter sp.
TCACTCACGTATTATGTTGACGAAGATGACGAAGTAGGCACCACCTACACCGGCACTATCAACCAAAATGCACGCACCATTGAGGTAGTTGTGCCTTACAGAAACGACGTGAGCGCCCTCGTTGCAAGTTTCACGCTGAGCACTGAAGCGAGTGTGTATGTGGATGATGTCTTACAGGTGTCAGGCAAAACTCCTCATGATTTTGCAAGCCCTATAACCTATAAAGTATTTGCAGCTGGAGAAACGACGAACCCGGCAGAGTATGTCGTGACCGTAAGCTATGCACCACGCACAAACGAGACCTTTTCCTGCGAGGTTGATTTCACGCCAAGCGACCCTACTTCTTATGAGACAAAAGCAACCTGCTGGTTTGAGGCGGTAAAGTATCCTGAAGGAGATACGCTGGGTGAAGCTTATGTGGCGCGAAAAAGCTCCTCAGCGCCGTGCGTGGATGTTGATATCGCTGGTGCTATAGATATACCCGAGACGGTAACAAATTCATATGGCGAGCGTTTTACAGTTATTGGCGTGCGCTCCTATGCCTTTTCAAATTACGATGAGTTTTATAAAAAAACAACGCCGAAGGGTTTAACCGGGGTGACATTCCCGAGTTCAGTCTATATTTTTGAACCGCGTGCTTGCCTTGGCTTTGCGCCACTTACGGTGCAGTTTGAAAACGAAAATACACAATTTGGCTATGACGTGTTGACCGGTGCGAACACGACCAACATTATCTTTAATTGCAACGCCGACAAAATGACAGAGACCTATAAAAATGGAACGTTCCGTTATTTGTACAACGTTGCACCTCATTTTGTGTTCCGCGGACAAAAATGGAATCCTACTAACATCGCCGAAGGTAATTATGGGTCATCAAGTGATTCGGTTTTCTACTACACGGTACGTTTTTATGACACCGAAGAACATGCTCGCGCTGCTGCAGCAAACTATGAGCTCACGAAAACAGGAGAAGGTGGCTGCATCGGTCAAGCTGCTATTGAAAAAGGCACGACGCTCTCAAGTATTACGCAAGGCCTAGAGACAGGAGTCTTTGATGGCAGTGTGCCTGCGCTACCGGGTGCACACGGGATGTGGGCTTACACCAACGGGCAGTCCCTTTCGGAGACCCTTAACAACACCGTCTACGCTTACCCAAATATTACGCTTTCTTCCGAAAACGCTCTCACTTCTTTTTCGCTTGAGGGTGTTGCGGCTACGATAGACGATACGACTTCAAGTGTCTCTCTGACGCTTCCTTACGGAACTGACCTTTCTAGTCTTGTGACGAGTTTTAGCGCTTCAGCAGGTGCTACGGTATACATGGATGCTCAGCAGAAAAAGATGGCTGTAAGCGGTAACACCAAGTGCGACTATACCAATCCTCTAACGCTTTGGGTGTGCGCCGAGGATGGGCAGGTGCGCGAGTGGACCGTGTCGGTAAACACTGAGCCTAATACTGCAACGCGCGTGCTTAGCTTTTCGCTTTCGGGTTATACCGCTTTTGTAAACGATGTAACAGGTGAGATAGAAGTCAGTGTCCCTGTAGGCACTGACACTTCTGCGCTCATCGCGACTTTTGAACTTTCTGATCAGGCAAAGATGTATGTGGGTACAACTGAGCAGGTATCAGGAGTAACGGCCAATGACTGCTCAAGCGGACTAACCTATACGGTTGTTGCAGGCGACGGAGTGACAAAGGCTAACTATAAGCTGAAAGTTGCTTACGAGAAAACGCCAATCTCTGAAGTAGAAGTTTCGCCTATAGCCAACCAGATTTACGACGGCGCGCAAAAATGTCCGTCTCTAACTATTACCTATAACGGTCGAGAGCTTACGCAAGGCATAGATTATAGCGTTACCTATGCTGACAATATCGATGTCACCGTATCTGCTGTCGCGATGATTACTGGCATGGGTGACTTTAGCGGCACGCGTACGGTTTATTTCAAAATCGTCGAGCCGACAGTTAGACGTGCCTATGAGTATGCAGGAGACACACGCTACGAAACAGCGGGCGAGATAGTAAGTGCCGCGTATCCGTATGGGTGCAACTGCGTGATTGTGGCAAGTGGTGAGGGATATGCTGATGCGCTCGCAGCGTCTGGCTTAGCTGGTGTTCTTGATTGCCCGGTGCTTTTGACGTCGGCAAGTGAGCTTTCGAGTGCTTGTGCGAGCTCTATCGAGAGCCTTGCACCTTCGAGAGTGATTATCGTAGGTGGTAGCGCGGCCATATCTAGCGCGGTCGAAGATGAGATTGCGCGCTTAAGCTGTGTAGTAGAAGTAAAGCGCCTCGCAGGTGAGACGCGCTATGGTACCTGCAAAGCAATCTATGACTTTGGTCGCGAAAATGGCGGCTACGAGGGTGAGCCTATCATTGCAACCGGCACAGGTTTTGCTGATGCATTATCTATCGCACCTTATGCGGTTGCGACAAAGTCACCTGTCATCTTGGTGGGTGATGAAGTATCGAACGATCTGGCAAGTGTACTCAAGCGAGATTTCCTTTCTGCGCGTGCAATCATCTGCGGTGGCAATGCTGCGGTAAGCACTGATGTAGAAAACTGGCTTGCTCAAAATCTCGGGACACAGCCTGTGCGCCTGTCTGGTGCAACTCGCTATGAGACATCGCTTGCAATAGCGCGTTTCTGCGTTGAGTCAGCCGGGTTTAGCTATAGCACGCTCACCTTTGCAAATGGCGGTAACTATCCAGATGCGCTCGCTGGTGGTGTGCTTTGCGGTAAAACGAAAAGCCCGCTTTTACTCTGCTCTGACGACGGGAGTGCATCTGCGCTAGAGACTTCTTTGTCTGCGTGGTCATCATCGGTAAGTAATACTTGTTTCTTAGGTGGCGGTAGCGCGATTGCGTATTCCTATAGACAAACGCTCCTCGATGCTTGTGGTGGTGGATTTAGTGATGAATGGTAGATTTTATTCAGCAAAGGAGCAGGCGATGAATATGTGTAGTCGTGTTAACTCACTACCAAATAAGCTCGTCAAAGTACTTGTCTCTTGCGCGCTGCTTGTCTCGTTTTTGCCTCTGACTTCCATGGACGCAAACGCAGAAGAAGTCAACAAGCGACCACTGATGACGCTTGGTACTTCTGTGGTGCATGGCGGCGCCGAAGGCGGCGTGGTGGGCGATACCGTTTATTTTGCGAACTATGATTCAAACGACGATGACATAGACAACGCAGAAGCTTTGCAATGGCGCGTGCTCGACGCAAGCAACGATTACGACGATAACACTGCAGGCTTGCAGGAAGGTATTTTCCTGCTTTCGGAATATGTGATTGACTCGGGGCTTGCAAAAGAGACAACTGGTGCGGTCTATATGCGCAAGCTTATCTCAAACAACAATGGTAAAGTGCAGTTTGACGCGAGTGGTGTGTCTTATACCGGCAGCAATCTGCAGTCATGGAACACGAGCTTTTTGGAGAACAATTTTAGCGACAGCGAGCAGGCGGCTGTTGCTGCGACCTATCATAAAGACCGCTTAAACAGCATAAATGAGTTTCTCGATGAGCGCTTTTATGAAGGACTTTCGGCCGTTGACCTCAAAGGAGACAAGCTGTTTGCTCCGTCTGCTATGGAGCTTTATACCGAGTCCTACGGATTTAGCTCAGTTGCTGAGGGTGCAAAGTCAAACACCCGCATTGCTTATCTCATAGACAAAAGACTCGAAGAGTGGCCTGACGTAAATCCTCGCAGCTACACAGCAAGCTATTGGACTCGCTCTTATAGTACAACGACGGAAAATGCGATAGATGTATCGGGCACAGACTCTCTTTATCCAATCGAGGCAAATGTTTCGTCACGGCAAGGCGCGCGTCCTGCGTTTAATCTGAAAACAGAAAGCGTCTTATTTACCTCTCAAGCAGCGGGCGGAAAAACTACAACACTGCAAGCGTCCGACTCGTCCACATGGCCAAAAATCGCAACTGGCGCTACAGGTGGTTGGAAATTTACGCTGCTCGATGACACAAACGAACACCTCAGTGTAAGCGACGTCTCTCGCAGTGGTAATACCGTGACGATAAGCTATACGGGTGCTACTACTGGGAAAAATCAATACCTTTCAGCCATGATAGTCAACCCCGGCAAAGGCGGCAAAAGCGACTCGCTTATCAGTTATGCTCCACTAGCGAAGCTTACTTCTGCAGATGCCTATAGTGGAAAAATTACCCTGACGCTCCCGAGTGACTTCGACGCAAATGGTTACGAGCTGCGTCTCTTTAACGAGCAGTGCAACGGCGACTACCAAACAGACTATGCGTCAAGTCCTGTAACGGTTGCGCCTACCAATGCGTCTGCCTCGTTTCTTTCCTTTGAGATTGCAGGTCAAGTGGGTGAAAGCGTTATAGATGAGGCTACTTCAAGCATTTATGTCGCGCTTCCTCTAGGCACAGATGTGTCAAGTCTTGTGCCTTCCTTTACTGCATCTACGCAAGCGAGCGTGTATGTGGGGAGTGTCGCTCAAGAGTCAGGAAAGACAGCAAATAACTTTACGGGCGCGCTCACCTATAGCGTATATGCACCAGATAAAACCCTGCGTGCCTGGACAGTAAAAGTGACAGCAGGAGGCTCGTCTGCAAAAGACATTACAAGTTTTAGCGTCGCGGGGCAAGTGGGGGAGAGCGTCATTGATACGCAGGCTCACACCGTAAGCGCCTTCATGCCTTATGGGTCTGACTTATCAGAGCTCAGCCCTGCGATAAGCGTGTCTGAAAATGCGACAATCTCGCCGGGCACCGGTATAAGACAGGATTTCAGCGCACCGTACACTTATACAGTGCGCGCACAAGATGGCAGTGTAGAGACTTGGACAGTCACTTTGAGCTGTGTGTCGCCTCTTACTGGCAAAGACATCGTATCGTTTTCTGTTCCTGGTGAGGCAAGTGAGGCACATATTGACTCAGTAGCTCACAGCGTTACGGTTTATTTCCCCTACGGCAGTGCTACTTCTGCTAAAACGAGAGTGCTGCCGAGCATAGAGGTGTCCGAGGGCGCACGTATCAGCCCAGCTAGCGGGCGCTATGTAGACTTAAGTACACAGAAGACCTATACGGTTTATGCACAAGATGGCACGTGGCAAGACTGGACGGTGTCTTCTGTCAATCTGCCAAATGAAGAGTGTGCTATCACATCGTTTACTATCAATGGCATAGCGGGAGAGATTGATAGCGAAAACCACACGGTAAAGGTAAGTTTGCCTTACACCAAAGATACTGACCCGCAAGGCCGATGCTATACCGCGCAATTGAGTGTTTCGCCAGACGCAAGCGTAGACCCACAATCGGGCACCGTGCAGGATTTTTCGCAGCCTGTCACCTATACCGTGCGTGCACAAAGCGGAAAAACCCAGGAATGGGTAGTGAGTGTGAGCACCTTGCCACTGAGCTCAGATAGTCGTCTTACTTCTTTTTCGGTCAATGGATATGATGCTGAGATAAACGATAAGACCCAAGAAGTGCACCTTACTTTGCCGCATGGTACTGACCTCACTAGTCTCGCTCCGGTTTTTAGCTTGAGTGATGCAGCCGGTCGCGCAGAAGTGGCTGGTGTTGCGCAGACGAGCGCCACTTCGCGTCTTGATTTTACGAACGCCGTTGAATACAACATCATCTCTGAAAGTGGAAATTCACGCACCTACACAGTGTATCTGACCTGCGAGCCAAGTGTTTGGACGCGCCTAGCGGGAGACACGCGCTACGACACGGCCAACCTCATCGCGGCTGAGGCATATGGCGAAGACGGCTGCGATACGGCTATCATCGTCTACGGTGGCAATTTCCCTGACGCGCTCAGCGCAAGTCAGCTTGCAGGTGTATATGACTGCCCCATCCTGCTTACTGACACGGCAGAGCTATCGAGTGCAGCGGCAGATGCTCTGCGTACGCTTAAGGTGACTCGAGTGTTTATCGTCGGTGGTACGGGCGTTGTGTCGACAAGCGTAGAAACTCAGGTGCGAGATATCGTAGGCTATGGGCAAGGGCAAGTGCAGCGCGTAGCTGGAGAGACGCGTTATGGCACGTGCATGCAGGTTTACTACACGGCATCTGCCGCCTTAAGCACGACCTCAACGGCAGCTTCAGATACTGCCATCATATGTAATGGCACTTCTTTTGCTGACGCACTCTCTATTGCACCTTATGCGTTTGCAAGCAAATCTCCGCTTTTTCTTACTAATGCTGCTGGCACACTTGATGACACTATGAAAAAGACCATCCTCGCAAGTGGCGTGAAAAATATCCTCATCGTTGGCGGCACGAGTGTCGTAGGCGATGCGGTGATGACCCAGCTCGGAAATGGTTTTACCTATGAGCGTCTCTCGGGAGACGACCGCTATGCGACAAGCGCTCAGGTGGCGTCTTGGGAAACGCTCAGCATGGAAAAAGCAGCATTTCAGCCGACGGTAGAGCTTAGCTATAACAACTGCGCTTGCGCTACGGGTAAAAATTTCCCTGATGCACTGGCAGGAGGTGCCCTGTGTGGGCATAAAGGATCTGTGCTCATGCTCGTCGATGACGGGACCTATCAAGGACTCATCAATGTAAACGAGACGATTAGCAGCAACAAACTCCTCATCGATAACGGTTATTACCTCGGTGGAGAAAGCGCTATATCGAGCGCTCTTCAAAAAAAGATTTATCGGGCAAGCAATCTGTAAGGGCAAGGGAGAGAGGCTTTCTAGGTGTCTTAGGGTAGCGGAGTTTTCGTAATGCAGGTACGAGTCAGTGGCTGTATGCACGAGTCAGTGGCTGTAGGCACGCCACTGCTAAAGACACGATAAGAGAGCTTTTGTCTGACGTAGATATTTATCCGATGGTCTTATAGAAAACAAGCACGTAGAAAGGAAAAAGAAGTGAAAAAGGTAAAAAGACTCAGAAAGGAAAAGGGAAATGGAAAAAGCTAGAGAAGCGACAAGCTTTTACACGAGAGCTTTTATGCTGTTGCTCTCTGTGGCTGCTGCCGTGTTTATCACATGCGGCATTGTAGCGCTCGATGCACATCCTGCGTATGCATACACCTCATTAAAGACGACAGGCGACAAAACTATCAGCTCAGACATGCAATACGATAGTTCGTCTTACATAAATATGGGGTACAATAAAAGTACAGTTACGATTACTATTAATAAGGGCTGTACTTTATGGGTTAAAGATGCAATCGAACCCGGTTTAGCTGTCGGACAGACGCTTATTATTAAAGGGGGGGGTACCATCAAGCGTGACCCGAGTTATATGGGTGTCATGTTTAACTACTCTGGTTATGATTATAGCAAGTACTCTTGCACCGCGGAAATGGATACCAAACTGCAATTTGATGGCGTTACGGTAGATGGTAATAAAAGCGCTATGACAACATCAGATGCTATTGTAACGATGAGGAGAGGCCAAACTCTCACTTTGACTAATGGGGCAAAGCTTACCAACAACCGCAACAATGATACATCAAGTGAAGAGTCTAATGAGGGTAATGGCGGAGCCGTTTTTGTCTGGCAGGGAGGCGGCACTATTGACGTAGGTGCAGGTTGTGAAATAAGTAATTGTGAGACAACAGGAAACGGTGGAGCAATTTGTACCTGCGCCAACAAAGCTTTAACTCAAAACATTAATATTGCCGGCACCTTAAAAGGAAACAAAGCCGCAAGCGGGGGAGCTATTTATTCTAATACTACCTCTACGAAAATGACCGTTTCGGGTAGTGCATCTATTACAGAAAACACGGCATCAAATAAAGGCTCTGGTATTTATGCGAGCCATACGGTCACGCTTACCGGTACTCCTCAAATAACAGGCAATGTGGATGCAACAGCCACTCAAGACGATGCGATTGGCAATATCTATCTTACTTCTGGAAACACTCTTAACTGTGAGGGCTTGACGAGTGGAGCTAAAGTAGGCGTTATGGTAGAAAACGGCGCTGAAGGTACTTCTGTGGCGGCTTGCGGGACAAATAGTGAGGTTGCACTTGCGAGTCTCAGCTCGGACGTAACCGACTTTACCCTTGCTGCAGGAACGAACAACAATGTTGTACTTGCTACAGCCGCAGCAAAAGTTGCGCCCACCATCACGGCATTTTCTGTTTCGACAAGCTATAGCGGCACACAGACTCAAGCCGTTATAGACAACACCAATCACACCGTTAAATTCGTGTTTCCTTATGGCACTACGTCGGTGAGAGAGCTCTATATCGGCACTTTTACACTCACGCCAGATGGAGCTTCTGCTACTGGTCCAACGGTGGACGTAAACGCTGATGAAACTCAAGGCGATCAACGTATTTATCAAAACCAACCTATCAAGGCAGGCGGCGACCCAATCGATTTGAGCAGTCCTATCACTATCAAGATTGCGGGCACTGGTGTTACTGAGACTACTTACACAGTATCGGCAGAGGTAGCAGCTTTCCCGCTTAAGTCGATGACGCTCAGCAATGGAAGCCAAACCTGTGCGGCGACTATTGACGCGACGAACAAGACTATTACGGCACAAACGCCTTATGGTATGGGAGTTAGTAATCTCACTGTTACCTACGAGCTTGCCGATGGTTATAAGCTGCGTGGTAAGGCGTATGGCATAGTAGATCAAGACTTCCCGTCAGGGAGCAAATATACGCTTAGTAACTACCCTACACTTTCTATCTATACCACCTCAGGTACAAAGGTTTGCGACTTGACACCAACGGTGACCGAGGCTCCTTGTCCTTACAAGATGGGTATAGAGGGTAGTGGTACGCTTGCCAACCTCGTCTACGGTTACACTCAAGACAACATCGGAAAAACGACCTTTACGCTCACTAACACCGGCACTGCTGCTTTGAGTGGCTTGGCTATCTCGCTTACCGAGGGTGCAAACGCGTTCAGTATTTCAAAAGCACTTTCTGCAACTACACTTGCCGTAGGTGAGAGTGCGACTTTTGAAGTATCTCCGCTTGCTGGCCTTAGTATCGCTACCTACACCGGAAAGATTGCTATCTCAGCCGACCAAAAAGAAGTTGAGACTTCGATTGATTTGAGCCAGACGGTAGAGCCTTTCCCGCTTAAGTCGATGACGCTCAGCAATGGAAGCCAAACCTGCGACGCAACTATTGACGTGACGAACAAGACTATTACGGCACAAACGCCTTATGGTATGGGAGTTAGTAATCTCACTGTTACCTACGAGCTTGCCGATGGTTATCATATGCGTGGCGCGCCTTATGGCATAGTAGATCAAGACTTCCTTTCGGGGGGTACCTATACGCTTGGTTCCTTTACGACGCTTTCTATCTATAACGCCTCAGGTACCAAGATTTGCGACTTGACACCAACGGTAACAGAGGCCCCTTGTCCTTACGAGATGGGCGTAGAGGGTAGTGGTGCTTTTGCGAATATCACCTATGGTTACACCCAAGACGGCGCTGGCAAAGCGACCTTTACGCTTACCAATACCGGCACTGCTGCTTTGAGCGGCTTGACTGTTTCATTTACCGAGGGTACAA
>CAYNWQ010000032.1:0-9380 GCA_964400955.1 uncultured Gordonibacter sp.
CATGGGTGCTTTGCCAAACTTCTTCCCCGGATATCAAAGCGTTACTGACCCTGCGATAAAGCAAAAGTTTGCTGACAATTGGAATATCCCGGTTGAGCAACTTTCTGATCATGTGGGCTACAAGGTATCTGACGTGGGGCATCTTATTGACGATGGCAAGATTCACGCATTTTATAACTTCGGCGAGGATCCTTTGCAAACTGAGCCTGACACGCTGCATCTCGCAAAACAGTTCAAAAAGCTTGATATCTTTATCTGCCAAGACATCTTTATGACACAGACTTGCGCTGAGGCTGACGTAATTTTGCCGGCCACGAGCTGGGGCGAGCACGAAGGCGTCTTCTCTGCATGCGACCGTACGTTCCAGCGCTTTACGGCAGCGGTGCCGCCTAAAGGCGAATGCAAACATGACTGGCAAATCATCAGCGAAGTTGCAGAGCGCATGGGTTATGACATGCACTACGAAAATACTCAAGAGATTTGGGACAAAGAGTGCCGTGCTATGTGGCCAGCAGCTTATGGTGCAACGTATGAAAAGATGGCAGGAGTTGGACATGCGCAATGGCCTATTCCAACCATTGATCATCCGGGTTCGCCTGACCTCTTTTTAGGTGGGAAATTTACTACACCTGAGGGCAAGGCTCATCTCATCGCGCACGACTATGTTGACCCGACCGAGATGCCAGACGATAGCTATCCGCTCGTGCTGTGCACCGTGCGTGAGGTAGGGCATTATTCATGCCGCTCGATGACGGGTAACTGTGAGCAGCTGTCCAACTTAGCCGAAGAGCCGGGCTTTGTGCATATAAGCCCCGAAGATGCCCTTGAGCGCAATATCAAAAACAACGATTTGGTGTGGGTGTATTCGCGTCGCGGCAAGATTATCACACAGGCTTTTGTAGATGACCGTATCAACAAAGGTGCAGTGTATATGACTTACCAATGGTGGATTGGCAAATGTAACGATTTGACGCTGCACCATGTAGACACGCGCTCACATACACCTGAAGATAAGTTCTGCGCAGTAGAAGTAGAACTCGTCGAAGATCAGGTGTGGGCGGCTCAGCATGCCGAAGAGCTCTATATGGCACTTAAGGCGCGCCTAGCTGAAGAGGCTGGTATACAAGACGACATCATGCCTCGCGGCTAGTCAGAGCTAGCTAGTTAGTAGAGGGGCGCACGTTTCAAGCGCCCCTAAAGTAAAGGGGAGTTGTACAAAGACGCTCCCAAAAAAGTAAAAGGGGAGGTGAGTGCAAAGTTGTACCACCTTCTAGAAAAGGAAAAAACGAAGAGGGGTGAATGAATGAATCGTTTTATCGCAATCCAACCGAGTAGGTGTGTTGCATGTGGCACGTGTCGTGCTGCTTGTAGCGAAGGCCATAGACGGGCCGGATTGCAGAAAGAACCCCGCCTCGCACTCTTTGAAAGTCGTGATGTAGTGGCTTCAGTCACTTGCCACCATTGTGAGGGTGCACCTTGTTTGCTGGTATGTCCAGTAAACGCCATCAGGCATGATGAGGACGGATGTGTGCGTGTCGATGAGGCACATTGCATAGGATGCAAACTATGTGCCGTGACCTGTCCGTTTGGTGCAATTCACATGGCTGGTACACCGCGTGCGGGAGTTGCGGGCACAGAGTACAACACACCGACGTTTCCTGCATCGCTTGATCCTATTTTGCAATGGGAAGTGGGTGTGTATGCAGCAGCCGTCAAATGTGATTTGTGCGCATACGACAATTGCAAGCCACATTGTGTGGATGCATGCATTACCGAGGCCCTAGTTTTAGTAGAGTCTGATGACAAAGATGACGGTATGAGCGAAAAACGCGCTCGTGCTTTAGAAGCAGGGCTTGTTATGTTTGAAGAGACGGAAGCCTTAGAAACCGACACAAAGGAAAGGGGGTAGGAAAAATGGATATGTTACTTGTTTCTTCGATTTTATCTGTGGCAGGCGCGATTTTGTCGCTTTGCACGATGAAAGAAGAAATGGTTGCAAAAAACCTCAGCTGCTTTATTGGGGCTGTTGCGGCGTGTTTTGCTATCACGGCAGGTGCGCTCGGTATATTTGAGCCCTCAGTGGTTTCAAGTTTTGCAACACCGTTTTCATTTGCCAATTTCACCATAGCGCTTAATCCGCTTTCCGGACTTTTGTTGGTGGTTATCAATCTGTTGGCACTAGTCGCTTGGATATACGGGTTTTCGTATTTCGACGAATATAAGGGCAAAGGTATTGGTGCTATCGGCTTTTTCATGAACCTGTTTGTTGTCTCCATGAACATGGTGCTTACGGTCGATAATGCATTTTGGTTCCTTGTATTTTTCGAACTGATGTCTTTGACCTCGTATTTCTTGGTCATCGTCGAGCAAAACAAGCAGTCAGTCAAAGGCGGATTTCTCTACCTTATCATGGCGCATGTGGGCTTTTTCATGATTATGATTTCGTATCTGATCATGGCAGGTATCACTGGTAGCTTTGAGTTCGCAGACTTCCGCGCGGCAAACTTTAGCCCGGCGATTGCATCAGTGGTGTTTTTGCTTGCCTTTATGGGCTTTGGGTGCAAGGCTGGTATGTTTCCATTTCATTCGTGGCTGCCACAGGCTCACCCGGCTGCGCCTTCAAATGTAAGTGCGCTTATGTCAGGCGGCATGATTAAGATTGGTATCTTTGGTATCGTAAAAGTTGGTCTTGATTTGCTGAGCGGGTCTGACTGCCAACTTTGGTGGGGCATCGTGGTGCTTGTCATCGGTGCACTTTCAAGTGTGCTTGGCGTGGCCTACGCTCTTGCCGAACACGACATCAAAAAGCTGCTCGCTTACCACTCGGTAGAAAACATCGGCATTATCTTGCTTGGTGTAGGCGTAGGCTTTATGGGTGTCGCGCTCAATCAACCCGTGCTTGCTGCCGTCGGCTTGATGGCTGGTCTTTATCACTTGTTTAACCATGCCATGTTTAAGGGTCTGCTCTTTTTGGGTGCAGGCTCCGTGCTCTACTCGACGGGTACGCGCAACATGGAAGAACTTGGTGGACTTGGCCATGTTATGCCAGTAACGGGCATGTGCTTTTTGATTGGCAGTTTGGCGATTTCGGCTATCCCGCCATTAAACGGCTTTGTGTCTGAGTGGTTTACGTATCAGTCACTGTTTACGGTCGCTATGTCGGGTGACGTAGCTATCAAGTTTTTCGCAGCGTTTGCGGCAGTATCTCTTGCTATCACGGGCGCTTTAGCAGTCACGTGCTTTGTAAAAGCATACGGCGTGACTTTCCTTGGGCGTGCGCGTAGCGAGTGTGCCGAGCAGGCTCACGAAGTACCTGCTCCGATGAAGCTCGGCATGGTTATCTTGGCTGTTATCTGTGTGTGCTTAGGCGTAGGTGCTCCTTGGGTGGCACCGACTATGGAAAGCATCGCTTCTGCGGTATTGGCCACGCCTTCTGCGGCCGTGGCAAATGGTGCGAGCGTGGTCAATCCAGAGCTTGGCACTATGATATCCACTCCGCTTTTGGCGGTATTGCTCATCGCGTGCATACTTTTGCCAGTGGCAATCAAAGCCATCAAAGGCAAAGGTGGCGAAGCGAGCGATCGTGACCCGTGGGCTTGCGGATATCAACTTGATCCTAACATGCCAGTTATCGCTACTACCTTTGGTGCTGAAGTAAAGATGTTTTTGGCGCCTCTCTACACAGCTCGTGCAGCTATCGTAGCTACGTCGTCAAAGTTTGTCTCGGCATTTGAGAGCACCGTACGAGGTGCTGCTCGCGCTGAAGGCTTAGGCGACAAGTACTTAGTCGACACGGTTGCGGCATTTGTTGGTTGGCTTGGTCGTATTACCCAAAAAATTGAGGGAGGTAATTTCCGCGTCTACATTGTCTACATCGTATGCGCGCTGATTATTTTCCTCGGTTTAGCCGTGTTGTTGCATTAGGGAGGGAGTAAGACATGGATATTATTGTTGGTATCATACAAGCCCTCCTGCTTGTGCTCTTGGCTCCGTTTGTGTCGGGTTCTGCTCGATGGTTGCGCGCCAAGATGCATACACGCAAAGGGCCGTCTATTTTGCAAGATTACTATGACATTGCCAAGCTGTTTAAGCGCCAAGATGTGCATACGGCTGAGTCGAGCTTTGTGCATAAACTGATGCCGCCGCTGTTTTTCGGCTGCATGCTCGTGCTCGCGCTCGGCATCCCGATGATTATGCGCACGAGCGCAGTTCCTATGCTCGGCGACATCATCTTGGTGATTTATCTTTTGGCTTTGCCGCGCTTTTTCTTCAGCTTGTCGGCAGTTGACTCGGGCAGCGCGTATGCCGGTATCGGTGGTGTGCGTGAGCTTTTGGTAGGCGTCTTAGTTGAGCCTTCCATGATGCTTGCGCTGTTTGTGGCGGCACTCGCTACGGGCACGACTAACATCGGCGGTATGGGCGCGTCCATTGCATCCTTAAGCGCAACAAGCCCGATAGGCGTTGTGCTTGCGGGTGTGGCTTTTGCCTGTGCTTGCTATGTTGAGCTCGGCAAACTGCCGTTTGATATGGCAGAAGCCGAACAAGAGTTGCAAGAAGGTCCGCTCTCTGAGTATTCAGGTCCTTCTTTGGCACTTGCAAAAATGGCTATGTCAATGAAGCAAGTTATCGTTGTGAGCTGGTTCATCGCAATCTTTATCCCTTGGGGATCTGCGGTGGATTTGAGCATTGCTTCGCTTGGCATTGGCCTTGTGGTGTGGCTCGTGAAACTGCTCGTTATCTTTTTTGTATGTGCTCTCTACGAAAATGTGGTAGCTCGTGTTCGTTATAAGTTGTTGGGGCGTCAGACTTGGGCAATCGTTGGACTTTCTGCGTTTGCTTTTGTGTTCTGCGTCTTAGGAATATAGGAAGGGGTGGTTTATCATGGCAATAATTTCTCTTGAAGCTCTTGCGGCCATCCTTGTTCCCTTTGTGGTGGCAATCCTTATCATTATCTGCCCGCGCCCTGCGGCGAAAGGACTCTGCATAGGTGCTGCGGCTATTTCGACGCTGCTTACCATAGTCGTGTGGGGTAACTTGGCTACATTAGGCGGCGATGCGATAGTTTGCAATTTGGCAACTCTTGGGGATGCGACGATCATTAGCTTTATCTTTGACAAGATGAGCGTCATGCTCGCCACTTGCTTTGTGGGTATCGGCTTGCTCATCGCGATTTATTCGGTTGGCTACATGAACAGCGGAAACCGCGAGCATCCAGATGCACCGCGTCGCAGGTTCTACGCGTTTTTCACTATCTTTATCGGCGCTATGGCTGGTTTGGTATATGCCGACACGCTTATAACGCAGCTCGTCTTTTTCGAGATTACCGGTGCTTGCTCATGGGCGCTTATCGGCTACTACGCAACACCTACTGCGCAAAAAGCAGCTATGAAAGCTCTCATCTTGACCCATATCGCTTCTTTGGGTCTTTATATCGCAGCAGGTGTCGTGTTTGTACAAACGGGCACTTTCGCCGTGGATGCTTTGGCGCTTTTGAGCGACGGCTGGAAAACACTCGCGCTCGTGTGTATCATCATTGCAGCTTGGGGCAAATCGGCGCAGTTGCCGTTTTACATGTGGCTGCCGTCCGCTATGGAAGCGCCAACCCCGGTTTCAGCATATCTGCATGGCGCATCTATGGTTAAAGTGGGCGTAGCAATACTTGCACGCGCGCTCGCTTCTGCGGGTATTATCCCTGAGGCAGTGGGCTGGGTCATCGTTGTTGGCGCTATCGTGACGATGCTTTTCAGCTTCTTTATGTATCTGCCGCAAAAAGATATGAAACGCCTGCTCGCTTTCTCAACCATATCGCAGCTGTCCTACATTTTCTTAGGCTTTGGGTTTTTCGTCTTTGGCAGCCAGCTTGCCTATGAAGGTGGCGTTATGCACATCTTTAACCACGCGTTTGCAAAGACGCTTTTCTTCCTTATCGCAGGTGCGTTTAGCTATACGCTTGGCACACGCATGTTGCCACAGATCAAAGGTGTTTTGAAAAAGCAGCCGCTTTTAGCTGTGGGTTTTGGATGCGCAGCGCTTGCTATAGCAGGCTGCCCACCCTTTAACGGATTCTTTAGCAAGTTTGCTATTTTTGCAGGCAGTTTTGAAGTGTCTCAGGCCAACTGGTTGTTGATGCTTATCGTTATCGTTGGCTTGATTGAGACCGTGTGCTGTTTTGCATGGTTCCTTAAATGGATGGGACAAGTGCTACCCGGTGAGCCTTCCGAGACGGTTGCCGCCGCCGCACCTACTCCTAAGCCTATGGTTGCGGTATTTATCGTCCTTATCATCATGACAGTATGCTCGAGCTTTATAGCCGCTGCATGGTTGGGTTAGGAGGTATTTCGTGAACGGATATATAGCAGTTAACGTTTTAGGAGGCTTGCTGATTGTCACCAGTTTGATGGTGGTGCTGTCAAAGACTCCGAAAAAAGCTGCGTTCATTTACGCTGCGCAGTCAATCATATTGGTTTCGATTTTTATTGCCCTCGGCATGACGACCGGCTCAACCGAGCTTTTCACCTGGTCGGCAACGGCGTTTTTCACTAAGGTGTTGTTTGTGCCGGGTGTGATGTTGTTTGCGCTGAAAAAGATGGGCTCGCCCGATGAAGATTTGCCGTCTTCGGTAAACCCGATGATTTCGGTTGTCTTGGTAGCAGTAGAAGTACTCATCTGCTTTGTCGCGGTACAAGGCATCGAGCTACCTACCTCGGCCGAAGTAAAGCCGGCGCTCGCTGTGTCGCTTGCGCACTTCTTTATCGGTCTTACCTGCATCGTTACACAGCGCAACATCTTAAAGCAAGTATTTGGTTACTGCCTCATGGAAAATGGCTCGCATGTAACGCTTGCTTTGCTTGCGCCGCAAGCGCCAGAACTCGTCGAGATAGGTATAGCAACTGATGCTATCTTTGCTGTCATCATCATGGCAGTGGTGGCGGTGCGCATCTACAAAGCGACGCATACGCTTGATTCCAATGAACTAATGGAACTAAAAGGTTAGGGGGATGATCATGGACTTTTCAATGCTTGTGATTATTCTCATGGTGCTCCCGCTGGCTTCAGCCATCATCATGGCGCTGCTGCCTGCGCGCATAGTGCCGTCTATGGTGTATGAAACGATACACATCTTGGCAGTATCTGCGGTTGCTTGCCTTGCGCTTTACATCGTAGTGCATGTCGCAACGACAGGTAAAGCTATCGAGGCTATGGGGCTGTGGTTCCACCTCGATGCACTAGGGAGCGTGTTTGTGGCACTTATCGGTGTTATCGCATTTTTGACCGGTTGGTATTCGCTTTCCTACATACGCCACGATATGGAGATAGGGCATATGGGGCCTGGGCAAGTGAAACAATACTACGTATTTTTCAGCTTGTTCGTTTTCTCGATGCTGCTCGTCGCGCTGTCTAACAACATCATCATGATGTGGGCTTCTATCGAAGCAACCACACTTGCAACGGTGTTTTTGGTAGGTGCGTACAACACCAAGCTTTCACTTGAGGCTGCCTGGAAATACGTGATTGTATGTACGGCTGGCGTCGCGTTTGGTCTGTATGGCACCGTGCTTGTGTACGCTGACGCGGCAAACCTTATGTCAGACCCGCACCAGGCGGTATTTTGGACTTCGCTTTTGCCTTATGCCAAACAGTTTGACGGTATGCTCGTGCAAATCGCCTTCGTCTTTGCTGCTATCGGATTTGGCACTAAGGCAGGTCTTTTCCCAATGCACACGTGGCTCCCTGATGCTCACTCCGAAGCGCCGAGCCCGGTATCAGCTCTGCTTTCGGGCGTGCTTTTGAAATGCGCAATGCTTATCGTCATCCGCTTTTACATTTTGGCAGTGCAGGCTGTGGGCTCGTTTTTCCCGCAAACAGTCATGCTTATCTTGGGTCTGCTTTCGGTGTGCATCGCGGCGTTTTCGGTGTTTGCGCAAGACGATCTCAAGCGCAAACTTGCTTATAGCTCGTGCGAAAACGTCGGCATCATAGCGCTGTGCCTAGGCTTTGGCGGACCGCTTGGTATCGCTGCTGCTTTGATACATTGTGTGGTGCATGGCTTTACAAAAGCACTCATGTTTTGCCTCTCGGGCAATATCCTTATGAAATACGGTACGCGCGACTTGAAAAAGATCAAAGGCGTTATCGAAGTGGCTCCTGCAACGGCTGTGCTTATGTGCTTCGGCTTGTTTGCCCTGTCAGCTTTCCCGCCGTTTGCACTCTTTATCTCAGAGGTTATGGCCTTTGTCTCAGGCGTTGTGTCGGGGTATCTGTGGGTTGTTATCATTATGGGCATCGCGCTTACGGTTGTTATCGCCGCCTTGGTTAAGGTGGCAAGTGGCTCTGTGCTTGGCGGCAAAGCTCCTGAGGGCATGAAAAAAGGCGACGTGCCTTTGCTAGCAATCGTGCCTGAAGTGGTCATGGCCTGCGTTATCTTGTGGTTTGGCGTTGCAATGCCTCAGCCAATCTTAAATGGTATCGAGAGTGCTACTGAAATTGTGCTGCAGGAAGACACCAACGTGCTGCACGAAGCGCCGGTATTTAAAGATGTATTCGCGGCAACTGATAAAGCTGCCCAAATGGAGTTTGAATAGGAGGATGCCGTGAATAGAAAAAAGATAGCTCCCCGCATTTGTGAGTCGCATGTATTAGCGGCAAAAGAGCGTTTTCCTGGCGCAGTTGAGCGCTATGAGTGGGTACACGAAGACCAGGTGGTCATGACAGTAGCCCTTGATAGCGCGCCTGACGTCATAGAATATTTGTACTATCAGCGTGGCGGCTGGTTGCCGGTTATGGTGGGTAACGATGAGCGCCAAATCAACGGTCACTATACGCTCTACTACATACTTTCTATGGAAGAGGCCGATCCGGGTTGGATAATGGTGCGCGTCGAGGTACCGCGTGATACGGGTGAATTTTTGGCGGTATCTCCTAAGGTGCCGGCGGCGGTGTGGAGCGAGCGCGAAGTGCAAGATATGTTTGGCCTCAAAGCGCAAGGTATTATCGACAACCGCAACCTTGTTTTGCCAGATGATTGGCCACAGGGGCTCTACCCTTTGCGCAAAGATAGCATGGACTATCGTTATCGTCCGGCTCCTACCTCAGACATGGAAAACTATGAGTTTTTGCGCGAGGTGGGCGACCACGAGACGACGACTATCCCTATGGGACCTTTGCATATCACTTCTGACGAGCCAGGGCATTTTCGTTTGTTTGTAGAAGGCGAAACGATAATTGATGCTGACTACCGCATGTTTTTCGTTCATCGCGGTATGGAAAAATGCGCTGAGTCACGTATGAACTACGACAGCGTGCCTTTCCTCGCTGAGCGTATTTGCGGCATTTGCGGGTTTGCTCACTCGGTCGCTTATGCCGAAACCATAGAGCATGCT
>CAYNWQ010000033.1:0-7992 GCA_964400955.1 uncultured Gordonibacter sp.
GCTGAATTTCCTGAGGTTAAAGGCCGCTTTAACCTAAATTTGTTATTCCCACTCAATTGTCGCGGGAGGTTTGGGGGTGATGTCGTAACACACGCGGTTAGCGCCCGGCACTTCAGCCACGATACGGCTTGATATACGCGAAAGTACCTCATAAGGTAGTTTCGCCCAGTCGGCTGTCATAGCATCACTCGACTCTACCGCGCGCAAAATGATAGGACGCTGATAGGTGCGTTCATCCCCCATCACGCCTACACTTTTGATGTCGGGCAGCACAGCAAAATACTGCCAACAACTGTGCTCGCTGTTGCGCTCGCCTGTTTCCTCAAAGAGACGCGCGTTATAAGCATCAAGCTCTTCACGCACGATGGCATCAGCGTTTTTCAAGATGTCGAGCTTTTCAGGCGTAATAGCACCAATTATACGTATGGCGAGACCAGGTCCTGGGAAAGGCTGTCGATAGACAATGTAATCAGGTAAACCAAGCGCACTACCAAGTGCGCGTACCTCATCTTTAAAGAAATGATCAAGCGGCTCTATCAGATCAAAATGCACGCCTTCAGGAAAAGGAATCAAGTTGTGATGGCTCTTGATGGTCGAGGCCTTGCCGCCTGTTTTGCGCGCGCCCGACTCGATGATATCGGGGTAGATAGTACCCTGCGCGAGATAGGTTATCGGCTTGCCATCGCTTTTAAGTTCTTGCGCCACTGCGAAAAACTCTTTCCAAAACTGAGTGCCTATGATGCGACGCTTTTCCTCAGGCTCGGTCACACCGTCTAGGAGCGCAGCATAACGCGCCTCAGCGTGCACGTGGATAAAATCAACATCAAACTGGCGCGTGAACACTTCTTCAACCTGCTCAGGCTCGCCTTTTCGCAAAAGACCATGATTGATAAACACGCACGTCATTTGCTTACCCACGGCACGAGCGCCAAGTGCCGCTACCACAGAAGAATCAACACCACCAGAAAGTGCGAGTATAACGCGGCTCTCTCCTACTTTTTCGCGGAAATCAGCCGTCATTGTCTCAACGAGATTATCCATCGACCACGTGCGCTCAAGTCCGCATATGTTAAACAAGAAATTGGAAAGTATTTGAGTGCCGTACTCGGTATGTTTCACTTCAGGATGAAACTGCGTCGTATAAATACGTTTTTCGGCATTTTCCATAGCTGCAATCGGACACACATCTGTGCTCGCGACCACACTAAAGCCCTGCGGCACCTCGCATACTGCGTCAAAATGACTCATCCACACTTTCTGGTCCGCGGGTGTCCCATCAAAAAGCGCGCCACCTTTGACGTGCAACTCTGCAGGTCCATATTCGCCCACCTCGGGGTGGTGCACGGTGCCGCCAAGTGTAACTGCTGTGATTTGATGCCCATAGCAAAAACCAAGCACTGGTATACCGAGCTCATAAATATCTGGATCAACACGCGGCGCATCTGCAGCATTTACACTTGCAGGACCTCCCGACAAGATAAGCGCACTCGGCGCGAGGGCACGCACTTCCGCGGCCGTGATATCACAAGGAACAATTTCCGAATATACCTGCAAATCACGCACGCGCCGTGCAATGAGCTGCCCATATTGTGCGCCGAAATCAAAAACGAGAACCTTTTGCGTATTTGCATCAGCAGAATGTGCCACTTGCCTCTCCTTTTAAACGTCTTTCGTGAGTTTTGCGCATTTTCAATCGTTTCGCACATGCAAGGCAAGCACGAAACAGGTTTACAAAACTCTTCAACAAAAAAATGCGGACGAGAAGGTATTTTCTCGCCCGCTATCTTACACGAAAAGTCCGTGCATGCACCTATTCTGCGCACAAGTCGCACGGAAGAGCTCTATGAATGGCGCATCCTGCGTGCTGCGCATGCCTCATGTGCTCTGCGTGTGCGCCTACCAGCGCGTCTTTAGTACTGACATCGCGTCTTTAGTACTAACAAGCTTTAGTGCTGGCAAGCGTTGTCGGCAGACATGATAGGCACATTACCCGCAGCGACAAGGCGCGCCACATCGCCCACATTTGGTGTCATGTTTTCAAAATACACCGTGATGCCAGCACGATTAAAGCCCATCAACGGATTCATACCCATGCCCGCAGCAACAATAGCAGTTGCACCGGCCTCTTGCAACAAAGCGACCGGACGCAAGCAACCACCCTCAACATGTGGCGGATTGTCAAGACCTGAGACTTGCGTTACTTCCCCATCGACAATGTCGATAAGGGTAAAGCAATCACAGTGTCCAAAATGTCCCGCGCGCACACCATCAAGCCCAGGCTCGCCCATAGTAGGTACTGCCAGTTTCATTGTCTCACTCATCTTTTGCCTTCTTTCTCGTTTCTTTTTGTTATTTTTTATAACTCCTACTTATACCGCGCTATTGTACTCCTCTTTTTACCATTGCGAGCGTAAGAACTTATTCACTTGTATCTTTTTGTACTTATCGACTTTTTACCGAATGGACACACACGTATCTATACGCAGTGCTACCATAACTAAAATGAACAAAGAGACAGATACTATAGATACACCCGTGTCCGATAAGGCTCAAAACTCCGTCGCCGTATCCGACGAGACTCCCGTATCCGACGAGGCTCCCATATCCGACGAGGCTCTCGCACCCGACGAGACTCCCGTATCCGACGAGACTTCCGCGCCCGACGGGTTACCTGTGCGCGATCGTATGCGCGTGCTCACCATCATGGTGTCAGGCACGACCGCCGCGTGCATTTCGCAAAGCATGATGATAGCGGCGCTGCCTACTATCATGCAAGATTTCGCCGTAGACGCCACTTTTGGACAGTTGCTCACAACCGGTTATATCTTTACACTCGGTCTCATAAGCGCAATGTGTGCCTACCTCATGAATCGCGTCAATTCGAAAAAGCTATTTCTTTTTGCTATGGGATGCTTTGTCATCGGTTGCGCGGCGGCTATCGTTGCGCCAAACTATCCTTTGCTTTTAGCAGCGCGTCTTTTGCAAGCGGGAGGCGCCGGCATATCTTTGCCTCTCATACAGCTCGTCGCTTTAAACGTCTATCCCAAAAGCCAATACGGTCGTGCGATGAGTATCGTTGGTCTCATTATCGGGTTTGCACCTGCTATAGGCCCTACCATCAGCGGCTTTCTCATTGATTTATGGGGATGGCATTCGGTATTTGTTGTACTTGGTACGATAACGCTCATCGTTATGGCTGCAACAGTCCTTTTCCTCGATGATGTTGTAAAACGCCCCGATGCTCAAGCCGAGTTTGATCCACTATCTGCCGTGCTCTACACCCTTGGTTTTGTTGCGCTCATGGCAGGCATCACCGCGTTGATGTCAAAAGACACGACTTCTTTACTCGCTATATTGCCCTGCGCGCTAGGCGCCCTTGTGCTTTTCGTATTTGTACGGCGCGACCTGCGTATACAAAATCCGCTCCTTAAACTTAGTTGCTTTTATGACCGCACTTTTGCCGTATCGTGCGCGCTCGTCGTGCTCTCACATATGGCTTTCATGGCGCCGTCCATCATGGTGCCGCTCTTTGTACAAGACATACAAGGCTTAAGCGCCACTGTGTCAGGTCTTACCATCTTGCCAGGCGCAATCATGGTGGGTGTCTTAAACCCCGTAACCGGACGATTCCTTGATGCTCACGGGCCATTTCCTTTACTTATCGTGGGCGGCATACTGATAGTGAGTGGCACGGTCGCGTTTGCACTCATTGACCCAGGCGTACATGAGTGGGTAATCACAGCGATTTATGGCGTGCGCTCGTGCGGCATCGCTTGCATTATGATGCCCATGACCGCACACGCCTGCACTACTCTTGACGAGCATGACCTCGCACAGGGTAGCGCCATCATTACATCAGCCCGCCAACTCATAGGTTCACTTTTGTCGTCGGTGCTCATCGCCATCATGGCACTCGTTGCTACTAACACGCTCGGCGTCGACGCGCACGGTTTCCACGTGAGCTTTTGGGTGCAAAGCGCCATTATCGCCTGTGGCATTATTGCAGGCATCATACTTTTGCCGAAAAAGTCCGTGAGGAAAAAATGACCACGCGCAAAAGACTTAGCGCACACCTATCGCTTTCGCAGATAAATCCGCTACAATGCACGTTTGAGTTTTAAGCATACAGATGAGACCATGCAGCAAAACGAAGTCAAACAATGAAGCATAGTTGCAGAACAAGACGCGACCACAAGCAAGGAGCAAGTAGTGCACAAAGATGACCCTATATTTGCCAAAGAGCAAACGCATTTAAGCGAAACGTACGCTACGCTACGCAGGCTTGCGCGTACGCTTACCCAAAAGCTTTCGCGCGTCATAGATGAGGCCGCTGCCGACAAAAAATCGATGTCAGAAGAGGTATCGTGCAACCTTGCTACTTGGGATGATGCCATGGAAACTTACGCTGATTTTGCGGCGATAAATCGCATCATTGACAGTTACAACCTTGCGCACGACACCTGTGCCGAAGAGCTCACACGTGTACAACTTTTGCTCAAGCAACCCTATTTTGCGAAACTGGTCTTACAATTTAAGCCCGACGAAGCACCCAAAGAAATATACATCGGCAACGCCGGTGTCGCCGACGAATCATATCGCCGCATAGTAATCGATTGGAGGTCTCCAGTCGCAGAGGTATATTACAATCAAGACACAGGCCCTACCTCCTATCGCGCAAATGGACGTGTCATAAACGTTGACCTTTTGCTGCGCCGCCAATTTGACATCGAAAGAGATGAGCTGCGCGCTTATTTTGATACCAACATCGCCATACAAGACTCGCTACTTTTAGCTTCGCTTTCACGTGAACGCACCGAACACATGCAGGCCATAACCGCCACCATTCAAAAAGAGCAAAACAGCGTCATACGACATCCCGACGTAGATGCGCTGCTTGTCTTTGGCATAGCTGGCAGCGGAAAAACGAGTGTGCTTTTGCAACGCATAGCCTATTTGTTTTACCAGATGAGAGAAAACCTTAACCCTCGCGAGGTGTTTCTTATCACGCCGAATGCGGTATTTCGTAACTATATCTCAGACGTGCTGCCTGACCTCGGCGAGACAAACCCTCATATCTTTACCTGGAGTGAGTTTATAGCGGCTCTTTTGCCTAAAGGGCAAGGCGAGGGCACATCCCCTGTCACACTTGCAGATCTAAAACGTATAGAAGATGCCATATGCAAAAGCGGCTTTGAGTTTGAGCCGGGAGATTTTCGCAGTATCGCACAAGCGGGCACGCAACTCATAAGCGCAGATAGCGTGGCTAAACTATCACAAAAATTTAAGCGCGCAAGTGCAGGGCCTCATCGCGTCACACTCATGCGCGAAGAACTGCACGCACGCCTCGAAGCACGCCTTAGGCAAATGGCGGGAAGCGAGCAGGTCATAGACGAGCTGTCATCTTTGAGTATCGATGAGCAGTTGCGTATATTTCACGAAACGATAGCTCCTCAAACTGAGCGCGAAGAACATACGCTTGCTCTCCGGTATTTGCGCGACAAATATGCTGACGCCTTTACGGCGGTCGAAAACGATGAGTGGCTGCGCATAGACCGCATTGGCATGCGCCTTCTCGGCGTGTCAGGGCTCACGCCACTGACATGGGTCTATCTCAAGATGACGCTCACTGGCATGTGTAATGCTGACGCAAAATATGTCGTGATAGATGAGGTGCAAGATTACAGTGTAGCTGAGCTCAGCGTGCTAGCACGTTATTTTCGACGTGCACATATCATGGCTTTAGGCGATCCTAATCAAGCAATCTTCGAAGGCAACGCATCTGCAGACGAAATAAGAGATGTCTTGCAGCATGTGCGTGGAAGCGTCGCTGAATGTAGACTCATGACAAGCTACCGCTCAACGCCTGAGATAACGAAACTTTTTGCAAGTTTGCTCGATAACTCTGAGCGAATGAAGGTTTCTGCGGTACAGCGCTCAGAAATCCCGCCGCGCCTTGTAAGGTGCGATTCTCAGGAGGCATGGGAGTGTGCTTTGCGCGACGAGGCGGCGAGCGCACGGGAAGGCGGCGGGCTTTGCGCCATCATCGCAGCGCATGCGTATGCGTCTAAGCTCATAGCGCAAGCTCTAGGCGATAATGAGGGTGTGATAAGCATTAGCGAAGGCGACACGCTCCCGCATACAGGAGTCGTGCTCATCACGCTTAAACTCGCAAAGGGGCTCGAGTTTGACCACGTCATCATACCTGACGCTTCATCTCGCACATTTCCTCAAAACGAGACCGCAAGACGGCGCCTCTACACAACTATCTCACGAGCTACACGTCGCTTGACTATTCTCACAAAAGGGCCGCTTACTCCCCTGCTTGACGCTTGGCAAAAAGAAACCAGTGAGTAGGGTCAAAAGACCAGCTGCACACGATATATATTCGCTCGTGTGGCAAGCAGCAGCATCTCCCATACGTTCAAAAGCCACACTGCACACGATATATATTCGCTCGAAAAAAACCCTTGCGCAATAACTACTCCGCACAACAAAAAAGTCTGGGTGCAAAATTTATCTTGCACCCAGACTTTTTAAATCTTTGCTTTAGGAAATAGCGTGCTTAGCCTAGAGAGCTTTGCGGGCAATTTCTACGATAGCGCTAAAAGCTTGCGGATCGTTGATAGCCATATCGGAAAGTACCTTACGATCAAGCGTAACGCCAGCTTTTTTGAGGCCGTTCATGAGTACCGAATAGCTCATGCCGTTCAGGCGAGCACCAGCATTGATGCGCGTAATCCACAAACGACGGATTTCGCGTTTCTTGTTGCGACGGTCGCGATACATGTATTGCAGCGAGTGCTGCACCTGCTCTTTTGCTGCGCGATAAGAACGCGATTTTGCGCCATAATAACCCTTGGCGCGCTTGAAAACAGTACGGCGCTTTTTATGCGCATTAACTGCACGTTTTACACGAGACATACTCTATCAGCTCCTTGCTTACTAGCGAATTCCGAGGTTTTTGCCAACTACTTTTGCGTCAGCTTTTGCGAGCTCGGTTTCATGACGGAAATTGCGCTTACGTTTTTGACTTTTCTTGGTCAAGATGTGGCTCTTATAAGCCTTTGCGCGCATAATCTTGCCGGAACCGGTAACGCGAAAACGTTTTGCGGTACCGCGATGTGTTTTCATCTTAGGCATTACTCAGCCTTCCTTTCTACTGCTTTCTTTTCGTTGTCTTTCTTTTTCTTCGCCGCTACCACTGATGGCAAGGGGGCGATAAGCATATGCATGTTGCGGCCTTCCATTTTAGGCTGGCTCTCTATAACAGCAACGTCTTTTAAGTCGTCACTCAAGCGCTCTAAAATAGAAAGACCCTGTTCGGGGTGAGCCATCTCGCGCCCGCGAAACATTATGGTAATCTTTACCTTGTTGCCAGACTCTAAGAAACGCAAAACGTGCTTTTTCTTGGTCGTGTAGTCGCCCACATCAATCTTGGGACGAAACTTCATTTCCTTGACTTCTATCTTAGTCTGGTTTTTGCGAGCTTGCTTTGCTTTGATGGCCTGATCGTATTTGAACTTGCCATAGTCCATGATGCGGCAAACAGGAGGCGCCGCATTTGGAGCAATCTCTACAAGGTCATAGCCTTCTCTTTCGGCGATGCGCAGGGCCTCTGCCGTAGTGTAGATACCCATCTGAGTACCATCGTAGCTGATGAGACGGCATTCAGGTACGGTGATCTCGTCGTTGAGCCTGGGCTCTTGTGCTGCTATGTTGCTCACCATCCTTTCTTGTACGTCACGTATGCAACGCAATAAAAAACCCGCGGCACAATGCTGGCGGGTTCGCTTTAAATCGTTGTGCACTTGCGCGCACGCTCTGTATTGAGGCGACCCATCAGCAGCTTTTCGCGCCGAACTAGGTGGAGGGAAACCCTCGCTTGTTAAAAACAGCTTGCAAATGATATCACGCGAGGTGCGCAGACGCAAGAATTATTTTTGCCCTTTGGGCGCTTGTGCGTTTTTCAACAAAGAACGCACACATACCGCG
>CAYNWQ010000033.1:8092-9357 GCA_964400955.1 uncultured Gordonibacter sp.
CGTGCTTACGCTTGCCCCATCTCAAAAGGCATGGGGTCGTCTTGTCCGCGCCATGCAGCTACCTCAAATTGCTGTGTCCAGTAACCTAAAGCGCGCGTGGTTGCAGCCGTTATAAAAGCCGAGCACACCATCGCCGCATACACCACCAGCAAAAAGAGCACTATGCCCAATATAACAAGCAGTGCGATAACAGCCCACGCGAAAGCCCCTGCATCTGAACCCGCCGAATAGGCACCTAGAGCTGTAGCATAGCTCGTGCCTGCTAGAGCGCCAATAGCAGCCACTATGACAACAATAAGCGACGCTACAGCGACAATCACTACGCCAGCTATAAGCCAAAGCAGCAAATACATGCCCAAGATACGCATTAAGCCAGCAAAATCACGTCGCATCATAGCCCAGATTTTACCAAGCTGAAAGCCTGCCGAAAGACGCCCATAAATACTCATACGCATAGAGCCAACCCAAGCAAACAGCAAAGCAAAAAAAGATAGTGCGATAGACGCAACCGAAACAAGAGACGAGATGATAAAAGCAATCGCAACTGCACCAACAGCTGCATGGTGATTAAGCCCGGCAAGAAAAAGAGGTGTTGCTTCTAGAATGGAGCCAAATCCGCTCAGCATCGCTGGCACAAGACCAAACACAAAAGAGATGACCAGTGCGAAAAAACCGCGACTATACAGTTTCGTATCAGCATCATTAAAGATATGTTCAGGCATAGGCGTCTGAACACGCCATGCAATATCGCGCGCCCAACCATAAAAATAGCCGTATATAACAATCTGACCAAAAATAGGAATAAGCCCCACGAGGCCTAAAAGAAGCATTTTTGAGCGCCACTTAGGCGTGTTCATAATATCTGCTTTAACGGTTTTAAAATAGCGCGGTCGCATGTTTTTCCTCCAGAATCACGCATTTGATTTTATATAGCGGCATCACTATACGCTTTGTAAGCGCAGCACAGCGCAAACAAATCTCATGTGTTTCTGAGCTGTTATGTTAGCTGCGAAAGGCTACATAGATGCAGGCGCTAATGTAAGGTGCACAGACCGTAACGTCACGAATGGCGCCCTCCTTGGTACATAGATACAGGCGCAGATGTAAGGTGCACAGGCGGGCGTAACACTACATGAGCGCTTGAATTTGTGCAATCGTGATGGCGCCTTGACGCAGCACGTGCGGGTAGTCACCCGTGCAATCAAGCACCGTAGACGCAAGCCCGCTTTTAGGGCTATCATCGCATACACTTGCAGATACCGCAG
>CAYNWQ010000034.1:0-9319 GCA_964400955.1 uncultured Gordonibacter sp.
TGCCATCGAGCACGCCAAACTCAAATTTCGTGTCGGCAATAATAATGCCGCGCTCGCTCGCATGGTCACGCGCGCGCTCATACACTTCCACGGCCAACCGACGCAACTCGGCTGCCTCGTCAGCACCAATAATCTCAGCGCAACGCTCGAAGCTGATGTTTTCGTCATGATCACCAATCTCAGCTTTCGTGGAAGGCGTGAAAAGTGTCTCGGGCAATTTCGAAGAATTGTCGAGGCCCGCAGGTAAACTAATACCACACACGCTACCTTGCGCGCGGTACTCTTTGAGCCCGCTACCCGCTAGATACCCGCGCACGATGCACTCAATAGGAAACATGTCTGCTTTTTTCACCAGCATAAAGCGACCGCGCAACGCATCAGCGTAGGGCTGAAATTTCTCAGGCAAATCACTCACGTCAGCCGAGATAAGATGGTTTTCAACCACGCCATCTAAAAGCTCAAACCAAAAGCATGAGAGCTGAGTAAGCACTTGCCCTTTGTAAGGAATCTCATCCTCTAAGATATAGTCAAACGCAGAGATGCGATCTGTCGCCACTAACAACAGTTTATCGCCCAAATCATAAAGGTCGCGCACTTTGCCTTGTGCGTCGGGTTTAATATCGATTCCTATCATGTCAACTCGTCCTTTCCGTTTTTGGTTTGCGCGTGCCCCTCTGGGCAACACTATCATGTGTCATTTGCCGATGCCGCACACAAAGAGGTACTCTAGGCGCGACTTTCGAGGTGTACTAGGCGCCACTTTCGTGCCGCGCACGTCACCACTTTTGCGTCACGCACGTCACCACTTTCATTCCGCGCACGTCACCACTTTTGCGTCAAGAGCTTATTTTACGCGCGTCCTTTTTGTCGCGCATGAGCATCACTAGAAAGTGGAATAAAAATAGTAAAGCAAGCGCCTTTACCTTTTTCACCTTCAACTTGTACCCAGCCGTTATGCCTGTCAACTATCTCTTTCACCACGGCAAGCCCTACGCCTAATCCCCCGCTCTCGCGATTGCGGCCTGCATCTGCGCGCCAGAAACGCGAGAACACCATTTTCGCCTCTTCGGGCGAAAGCCCAATGCCAGTATCTCGCACAGCGATGGCAGCGCTTTTCTGCTGGCGACTCACCGTAACAGTGATAGTCCCGCCCTCGGGGGTATAACGCACTGCGTTAGAAATCAAGTTTGCTGTCGCTTGGCGTATCATATCGGCATCGCCAATCACGCGCACGTTTTCTTCCGCCCTATATATAAGCGTAAGCCCCGAGTCTGCCACAAAAGCCTCATGCGTCGCAATGATGCCGGATATAAGCTCGCCCACGTCAACGAGTTCCTCTTTCATAGGATTTGCGCGATTTTCAAGGCGCGAAAGTTTAAGGAGCGCATCCACGAGACGGCTTAAGCGTTGCACCTCAGAGTTCACTGTCTCGAGACGTTCTTCGTCGGCCTCAAAAACCCCGTCAACCATAGCTTCAACCGTAGACTGTATAGCCATGAGCGGCGTGCGTAACTCATGAGCAACATCCGTCGTCAGGCGGCGCTCGAGTTCGCGGTCTTTTTCGACTGACTCCGCCATTTCATCAAAGGTTTCGCCAAGGCGAGCAATCTCGTCTTCGCCCGTCAGACCACAACGCGCCGACAGGTTGCCCTCTTTTATGGCACGCGCAGTTTTCGTCATGCTGTTGATGGGCGACACCAGATTGCGCGCAAACAAAAACCCGATGCACGACGCGAGCACGATAGCCACTACCGTCGCAAAAAGCATAGCTTGATATGAGTTGTCACGAAACTCCTGATCAGGCTGTCGCATCAGCGTATCTGAGCCCAAAACCCATATGCGCACCGAGCCGATAACTTGGCCATCTACCACGATGTTTGAAGTGGAGCGCTGCCCCTCGCGTGGAGCTAAGGACTGCTCAAACGAAGACGTATCTGCCGCAGAAGTACGCGTGGAGTCATAAACAACGTTTTCGGGGATGCGATTGTTGACTACTTGCAAACCTATGCCCGATGTTGATTCGGCAGCTTCAGCTGGAGCCAGAGACGCGGTTGCGAGCAAACTATCTAGAGTCGCAGATGAGAGTTCAGATATGGCAGAAGATGTATTGTTATCATCATCAAGAGATATACCGGTTTCGCGCTCAATCTCAGTTTTACAGATAGCCGCAATACGCTCTGCTGTACGATCAGTGAGGGATTGGATGTTTTCTGTGGTATAGGTCTGGAAATGTTGTTCCCATACAAAAGAGACAACGCCGATAGCTACGAGCGCGGTCATCGCTGCGATGAAAGCAAAAGCCAAAGTAACACGCGTAGTATAAGACAGGTTCTTCCACCCTAGTCGGCGACGACTCTCGCTGTGCTGAACAGCCTTGCGCGTCTTTTCCGAATCAGCGGAAGAACCTGCATTATGTGCACTAATGAACAAGATGTGCGGGTATGGTCTGTAAAGGTATCAGTTACAAAAGTTATTGCCCGCTTTTCGTGGGGTCTTCAAAACGATAGCCAACGCCGTGAACGGTGTGTAGCCATTTCGGATCACGAGGATTATCGCCAATCTTTGCACGAAGGTTTTTCACGTGGGAGTCGATGGTACGCTCGTAACCCTCAAAGTCATAACCGAGTACTTTTTCAACCAACTCCATACGCGAATACACACGTCCCGGATAACGCGAAAGCGTGGTCAACAGCTTAAACTCGCTTGCCGTAAGGTCGATTTCCTCGCCGGAAACCATCACTTTGTGACCGGAAACGTCGATGGTCAGCTCGCCAAACTCAAGCACCTCACGTTGTGGCTCGCAGTCAGCATGCACGCGGCGCAAAAGTGCGCGAGCACGAGCTACCAACTCACGCGGGCTAAACGGCTTTACCAAGTAGTCGTCGGCACCCAACTCCAGGCCGATGATGCGGTCTTCTACCTCACCTTTTGCGGTAAGCATGATAATCGGCACATCAGAATTGTCGCGGATAGCACGACATACGCGCTCGCCGGGCACGCGCGGGAGCATGAGGTCTAAAATAACCAAGTCAAAGTGATGCTTGGAAAATTCCTCAAGCGCCTCCTGACCATCGCCTACTGCAGTTACCCAGTAGTTTTCACGCTCAAGATAAGCGGTAACCGCGTCGCGAATATTTTTCTCGTCTTCAACCAGCAAAATACGTCGTGTCTCGTTGCTCATTTGTATCTCCTAAGTCCGTATGCTTATCGCAGATATCTTTTGTCTACCCGCGAGCACTGCCTTACATAACTATCCTACTTCAACGCGCCCTCACACGTTGTACTAACACGCAAGTTGCGATTGCTAGCTCACCTTCGCGCTACATCAACGCGCAGCTCGCGATACATCATACGTGTCGTTCACAATTGCGATTATAGCGTACAGTTTATATCATACACAAGATGAACGCTATACACTATATGGCTTATTTGTACTCAGTCTTAATTTGCGTTTATTGTAGCAATTAAGCACAAAAGCGCCTTGACCTGTAGGATAAATGACACAATAAACACCATGACTAGCAAAAGACCGACATACCAGCACGCAAATCAGCATGCAAAAAATCCTCACCAACGCAACACCCGACAGACGCCGAATGCGCGCAGAGGTGGCACAGCCGGACGTGGCGCGGGCACGAGTGCGAGCAGGCGCAGTGCGGGTGCGAGTGCGAACAGGCGCGGTGCGGGCGCGAGCATGGGCGCGAGCAGGCGCAGTGCGGGCGCGAGCAGGCGCAGTGCGGGCGCGAGTATAGGCGCGAACAGGCGCAGTGCGGGCGTACATAGCACTGGCGCGAGCCACGTAGATGCTGCTCGAACAGAAAACCGTGCGGGCGTAAGCAGGCGAGGCACAAACACCAAAGACAATGCAAATACCCTCATCACGCGCAGGCGATTTTTGTTCGGAGCAGCCGGTGTTGGTGTGCTAGCTGCAGCGGCAGGCGGCGGTGTTTACCTTGCAAGCACCATGCAAAACGATGATGCTCCCGAGCTTTCCACACTCAGCGTCGCAGAAGACCAAGTCAGCTCACTCGATGCGCTCACCGAGGTCGATGCAAGCTCTGCTATGTCACTCATTGGCAACTTTTCGCTACCCTACGGCACACTCGTTTGGTCAAACGACGACAGTGTCGCAGCGTGTCTTTTACCCACCGAGCAAGCAAAACCTCTCACACAAATCGGCCTTTTATTTCTCGGCAGCGGCGAATGCCCCACGGTAGTTTCTGAAGCTGTTGGACAAGCCGAAGGCTTTGAAATATACGATGTACGAGCCTGCGCAAGCGGCATTATCTGGACCGAAGCAGATATCTTAGACGGCATCTGGCGTGTATATGCCGCGAGTTTTGATGGCAATGCCTTAGGAGAAGCCCTTTTGCTCGACAGCGGAGACAGCGACTGGGAAATGCCTACCCTTGCAGCGGTGGACGGATATGCTTTCTGGCAAGTTTTGCCTCAATCAACAGGCAACGCAAGCCGCGAAAAATCCCTTCTCAAACGCGCCGCATTTGGCAGTGACGACGCAGAGGTTATCTACTCTTCGACCGGACGCATGTCAACACCCATCTATGCACTTGCAGACGCGGTGGTCATCACGCCGCGTACCGATACTTCTACCGTACATCACCAGCTCACTTATATCGATGCACGCACGGGAAACGTGATTGATGCCATGGTGCTCCCTGCCTCCATGAAGCCTCTTGAAGCAGGATATGGCGAAACCGGATTTACGTTTTGTTTTGATGGCATATATAGCTACGGAGACGGCATCGCAAATTTGGGCACCTACACGCCGCGCACCTCAGTCGCCACGACGCAAGCTGCCGACGGCATAGGAAACGCAGCTTACAGCGACACGCCTTGGTTTCGTTTCCCGCGCAACCCAACCGCAGCTCCCGCATGGTGCGGGCAATGGCTGATGGTGAAATCAACTAGTGCCGTTTGCGGCATCAATCTCGAAGAAAACACCTATTTCGCTTTTGATGTGAAAAGTGGCGCTGCGAGCTATGGCGACTACCTCGCCTCGAGCGGTTCATCTAGTGTGGTGGTTACGTATTCCAACATAGACTATCAACCACTTGATGGCGAAGAGCAGCAATATTGCAACGTGCGTGTCTGGGCGTGCGTGTAGCGCGCGATGTGAAGAGGCGCGCGCTAAAACTCCAGTTTTTCCAAGCGCGCAAAAACCTCGTCTTTGCGCGTCAAAAAATCCCACGGATCAAAAATCTCGTCGAGCACCTCAGGCGAAAGTGTGACTTCAGGGTCAGCTTCGAGACGCTCGCGGTAAGTCGGTCCATCAACCGCATTTTGGATGTCCGCCCATACTTTCATGGCATTGCGCTGCACGATGACATAAGCTGCTTCGCGCGTAATACCTGTTTGCACCAATGCGAGCAGTACCTTACTTGAGAAAATAAGCCCACGCGTACGCCATAGGTTATGCTCCATTTTTGCGGGATAGGTTTGCAGACCCTCGAGCATCCATTGCATTTTGCCAAACATGTAGTCAAGTGCTGTAAAACTATCAGCGAGCGCTACACGCTCAGCGCCCGAATGCGAGATGTCACGCTCATACCATAAAGCCACGTTATCAAAAGCCACCTGCGCATTTGCTTTCACAACACGGGACAGGCCACACACGCGCTCAGCGGTGATAGGATTGCGTTTGTGAGGCATAGCAGAAGAACCTTTTTGCCCTTTTGCGAAAGGCTCTTCGGCTTCAATCACATCTGACTGTTGCAAAAGCCTCACCTGCATAGCAATGCTTTCGAGCGTAGACGCTGTCACCGCGAGCGCAGCCATCACTTGCGCATGACGATCGCGAGCGAGCACCTGCGTCGAGAGCGGGTCTGGCGTAAGACCGAGCTTTTCACAAACGTATTTTTCGACAAAGGGGTCAATGCTCGAATACGTACCTACCGCACCCGATATAGCACCAACAGCAGCCACTTCGCGAGCTTGCTGCATACGCGTTTGCGCACGCTTGAGCGCCCACGCCCAGCTACCAAATTTCATGCCAAAAGTCATAGGCTCTGCATGGATGCCGTGCGTACGCCCCACACAAAGCGTTTCTTTAAACTCGAAAGCGCGCTCTTTGCATACCTTGCCGAGTTTTTCGATGTCTGCCAGTATGATATCGATGGCCTGCGTTATCTGATACGAAAGCGCCGTGTCACCTAGGTCTGACGAAGTCATGCCGTAATGCACCCAACGGCTCGGCTTTTCTTGACCCTCCGGCACATCCGCATCGATATATTCGGCCATGTTAGTAGTAAAGGCGATAACGTCATGATTGGTGATTTTTTCAATCTCATCGATACGCTCGACCGTAAAATCAGCATGCGCACGTATCCAAGCGGCTTCCTCACGTGTGATGCCGGATTTTCCCAACTCAGCTTGCGCCTCGCAGGCGAGCACTTCGATTTCTTTCCAAATGGAAAATTTGTTTCGCAACTCCCAGATAGCTCCCATTTCGGGACGGGTATAGCGGTTTATCATGACACGTCTCTCCTTTTGCGTATGTACTAGCGAGTGTTACTCGCGTAGGGGGTCTTGTCTTTCAGCAAGACGTCGTGCGCGCCGCCCTCTACAATGGAAGTCGAGCTCACAAGCGTGAGTTTCGCTTTTTCTTGGAACTCGGGGATAGTCAGCGCGCCACAATTGCACATGGTAGACTTTATCTTCATGAGCGTGACCGCCATGTTGTCTTTCAGGCTGCCCGCATAAGGGACGTAGCTATCAACGCCTTCCTCAAACGTGAGAGTTTTCTTTTTACCGCCGAGGTCATAGCGCTGCCAGTTGCGAGCGCGCGCAGAACCCTCGCCCCAGTACTCTTTCATGTAGGTACCGTTTACCATAACTTTATTGGAGGGGCTTTCGTCAAAGCGCGCGAAATACCGCCCCAGCATCACAAAATCGGCGCCCATAGCCAGCGCAAGCGAGATATGGTGGTCATACACGATGCCGCCGTCTGAGCAGATGGGCACATAGATGCCAGTCTCCTTGAAATACTCATCGCGCGCCCGCGCAACCTCAATTGTTGCCGTCGCTTGCCCGCGGCCGATGCCTTTTGTTTCGCGGGTGATGCAAATAGAGCCGCCGCCTATGCCTATCTTTACGAAATCAGCGCCCGCTTCTGCGAGAAAGCGGAAACCCTCGGCATCGACCACATTGCCTGCGCCGATTTTCACCGCGTCGCCATAGTGCTCGCGCACCCACTCGATAGTCATCTTTTGCCAGTCAGAATAACCCTCAGAGCTGTCGATGCACACCACGTCTGCACCTGCCTCTACCAGTGCCGGCACACGCTCGGCATAGTCGCGCGAATTAATGCCCGCACCCACCATGTAGCGCTTGTGCTCGTCGAGCATTTCGTTGGGGTTGGCTTTGTGTGAGTCATAGTCTTTACGAAATACGAGGCTCACGAGGTTATCTTGAGCATCCACTATGGGTAGCGAATTGAGTTTGTGATCCCAAATGATATCGTTGGCTTCTTTGAGAGTAGCGCTCGTAGTTGCAGTAATCAGTTTCTCACGCGGCGTCATAAAATCGGCCACACGCTCGGTGAGTTCCATGCGAGACAAACGATAATCTCGTCCTGTCACGATGCCCACTAGCTTGCCATGCGCAGTGCCGTCTGAGGTGACCGGCATGGTGGAATGCCCGTATTCCTCCTTGAGCGCGACCACATCTGCAAGCGTCATATCGGGAGACAAGTTTGCATCGCTTTCCACAAAACCCGCCTTGTAGTCTTTCACGCGCGCCACCATGGCGGCTTCACTTTCGATGGATTGGTTGCCGTAGATAAAAGAGAGGCCGCCTTCTGTTGCAAGCGCTACAGCCATGCGGTCATCAGATACTGCTGTCATAATGGCAGACACCATAGGTACGTTAAGCGAAAGCGGGCACTCTTCCTCGCCTTTGCGGTATTTCACAAGCGGCGTTTTGAGGCTAACCGCCGAGGGGATACACGCCGCGGGCGTATGCCCAGGAACCAATAGATATTCGTTAAAAGTACGGGACGGTTCATCGAAATAATATGCCATGTGTTTCTCCTCTATCTTCTTTGGTTGGCCTGCTTGTTTCTTGTTTTTACCTGCGGGTCTGCCGTTTGCGGGGCTGCCACTTGCGGGTCTGCCGAATGCAGGGCTGCCACTTGCAGGGCTGCCGTTTGCGGGGCTGCGCGCCGACGAGCTTGCATACCCGCGTTTTTGTCGTCGCTATAAATGTAATGAGTGCATTATATCCGCCTTAGCACACCACATAAATGAAACTATCGTGAATGCGTAGAAAAACAACCGAGAGGAATACAAACTATCCCACAGAAGGAGCGCTACAATACAGACGCTCAGATGACCGCAATCTTTCAAAGCAGATTTGTTGTTGTAAAAAAGTCGTTTAACTATCAATTTTAGGTACAAAAAGAGAGGAAATGCTGACATGTCTAGCAATTTGAAATTTCGCTATGCAGAAAGAAAAGACACCGCGCTCATTTTGCGCTTTATAAAAGAGCTTGCAGCATATGAAAACTTGTTAGATGAAGTAGTCGCTGACGAGGCAACGCTTGAGACGTGGCTTTTTGACAAGCAAAAAGCGGAAGTGATTTTCCCTGTCGTGGACGGAGTTGAGATAGGATACGCGCTTTTCTTTCATAACTTTTCTACTTTTTTGGGACGCGCGGGTATTTATCTCGAGGATCTCTATATCACACCGAGCGAGCGAGGTCATGGATACGGCAAAGCGCTGCTGGCAAAACTTGCCGCAATTACAGTCGAGCGCGGGTGCGGACGCTTAGAATGGAGCTGTCTTGACTGGAATAAACCGAGCATCGATTTTTATCTCTCGCTCGGCGCAGAGCCGCTTTCTGACTGGACAACCTATAGACTTACCGGCGAGACCCTTGATGCACTGGCGGATGCTTCACACGAAAGCGCCTCGCTTTCGAATTTGCGATAGATTGGTGCTAGTAATTTGATAGAACTGCGAAAAATTCGCGATAAGTTGACACTAGCAATTTGCTTGAAACGCGCTAGATTTTGCATATAAAGCGATTGATTCGCGCAAGAAAAAAGAGATAAAGTAGCTAACTTTTAGCGACAACCAAAAGGCAAACTAGTGGATGTGTGTCATCAAAGTGATTGATGACATCGCTATGCTGTTCTTCTTGAAGAGGCGCTCGCGGAGCGCAAAACTATGGACAAGGAGAACTACCGATGAAACCAAATTATCCAGATTTTGCAGTTGAGGCTAAACGTATTGCCAGCCAGAAAAGGGAGAGTGCACAAACACGTCCATTAGTGCTTAGTGATAACGCTATGTTTAGACG
>CAYNWQ010000035.1:0-9159 GCA_964400955.1 uncultured Gordonibacter sp.
TATGGCTATCGCTTATGCGTGGGGATGTATCGTCATCTTGGGTATGAACATCGATTATCTCTGGCCGGCCATCCAGCTTATTTTCGAAAGTGCTTTTAATCCACAAGCAGCCTTTGGCGGTCTTTTGGGCTCTGGTGTAATGGCGGCCATCCAGTTTGGTTGCGCGCGCGGCCTCTTTTCAAACGAGTCTGGCTTAGGTTCGGCGCCTATTGTGGCTTCTGCTGCAGCAACGCGCAATCCTGCTCGCCAGGCACTTGTTTCTATGACAGGTACGTTTTGGGACACCGTTATTATCTGCGCGCTGACCGGTCTTGTGCTTGTGTCGACGATGCTCTCATCGCCCGAGTTGATTGATTCTATCGCAGCTGGGACTATTGCCGCAGGAGCCGATTTGACGAGTGCAGCGTTTGCGAGCATCCCTTATGTGGGCACGCCTGTGTTGGTTATAGGCATGATTTTGTTTAGCTATTCGACTATTTTGGGCTGGAGTTACTACGGCAATAGATGCGTGACGTATCTTTTTGGCAAACATGCTATCCGTCCTTATCAGGTACTTTACGTGCTGTCGGCATTTATTGGCGCTATTGGTGTGGCCGATGTGGTATGGACGGTGTCAGATATCGCGAATGCACTTATGGCTATCCCAAATATCATCGTAGTATTGATTTTGTCGGGCATGGTAGCGCGCGAAACCAAGCACTACGTTTATGAGGGACGCCTCGAAGAAAGAGACGAGACACCTATCCCGGTGCTTGATTCGAAATAGAGTTCGAGCAAGGATCACTATAACAAACATCTCAAAACGCTCGTTTGCAGCAGTTGTTGTAAACGGGCGTTTTTTAATGGGTAGCGCGACTATCTTGATAGCAGGTGCATTATCATGGTAAGGCTAACGAATAGTAGTCAAGCTAAAAATACTTGTGATAAAAAAGTCCCGAAGGGAAGTGTTCATGAAAAGAATTGCTGTCGTAGGCGGCGGTGCATCAGGTCTTGCTGCTGCAATTGCGGCTGGCGAGCGTGTGCGTGCGCTGCGCAATCGCTCTGTAGGTGCAAAGCTCGAGGCTTGTGAAGTGGTTATCTATGAAGCCGACGAACGTGTAGGGCGCTCTATCTTGGCAACGGGCAACGGCCGCTGCAATTTTTCAAATGAACATGTAATGAATGGGCAGTATAGAAACACTCCTTTTGTTGAAGAAGTTTTTTCGTCCTTAGAAGAGCGCTATACTCGTTTATGTGACGAATCGTTTAGGGATACACCTGGGGATACATCAGGAGATACATCGGTGGCAAACGCCGTTCAAGCTTTTTTTGCAGACCACGGACTTTTGTGGCGCACAGAGGCTGATGGTAAGCTCTACCCGATTACCAACAAAGCATCGAGTGTGCTTGATGTGTTGCGCGCTGCTGCTTTTGCGTGCGGGGTGAAAGAAAAGTGTGGCGTGGCTATAGCGTCAATTGAGGAGCCTTGCGGCGAAAGTAATCAATATATTTTACGAACACGTGACGGCGTCTTTATGCATGCCGATGCAGTTATTTTGGCTTGTGGTGGACGTGCTGGTATGGGTTGGAGTGTAGGGGGGTGCAGTCCTAGCATGCTGGTGCCACAAAACAAAGAGTTTCCTGTTAGTGCGTCGCATCTAGTATTAGGCCCACTCAAAACAAAAGGCGACACGGTAAAATCGCTTGACGGCGTGCGGGTACGTTGTAAGGCAAGTCTTTGGCGAAAAAAACACCAAGTGGCAAGTGAGTATGGCGAGTTGTTGTTTCGTAACTATGGCGTTTCGGGCATCATGATATTTAACCTGTCGAGGCAGACTTTGCTCTACGATGAGCTGCACATAGACTTTTTTCCTTCAATAGAACTTGATTCGATTGAAGGGTTTGTACATGCTCGCTATGAGCTTCTTTCGCGAAATGGTCTGGTAAATACCTGCGATGATTTTTTGCGGGGAATGATTTTGCCTTCAATTGCGCGGGTGATAGAAGCAAGCGTTGACGTTACGGGGAAAACGAGGGCTAACGAGTACCTTTGTCTAAAACTTATGCGTGCGCTTAAATGTTTTCGGCTTGGTATCATAGGAATGGCAAATGTTAATCAATGTCAAGTAGTGCGTGGTGGGTTGATGGTGGATGCCTTTGATGCGCGTACTATGGAGTCACTCGTCTGTCCTGGGTTTTTTTCGGCAGGAGAAGCGGTAGATGTTGACGGTGACTGTGGGGGATTTAATTTGCATTGGGCGTGGGCAAGTGGCATGCTGGCTGGTATATCTGCTGCTGAGCGTGTGTTGCTAGGTGATGCGCGTGCAGGTGAGGATATGTTTTTGGATTAGACCGATGCGAGTGAGGACAACGTTGGTTAGGTCGATACAAGAAAAGATACAGCGAACAAGAGATAGCTTATGTTAGAAGTGACGAACGTATATATGCCGCTCGATGCGGGACTTGAGGGCAAGGCAGGTGGGCGCGCGCTGCGCGAAGCAGTGGCGCGTGCGCTAGACATACCCGAAGGTGCCCTTAAAGAAGTGTATGTGCTCAAGCGCAGTGTTGATGCACGAAAAAAAACTGACGTGCATTTCGTTGCGACACTTGGGGTCGAGCTAGTGGCAGGCGAGGAAGCAGAAAACGCACTGCTTGACACCCCTAATCCTCACTTCGCAAAAGGTGTCAACGTGAAAAAACACACGCTCAAGAAAGTATTGAAAATAGCGAGATGCGACGCTGCTCTGCGTGACCCTGACTTTTTGCGCCCGGTCGTGGTAGGAGCAGGCCCTGCAGGACTTTTCTGCGCCCTACATCTTGCGCGAGCGGGTTTAAAGCCTGTGCTTATAGAGCGTGGCGATGACGTAGAAGCGCGAGCGCAAGCAGTGAAAAAGTTTGTGCGCACGGGTGTCCTTGACATTGCGAGCAATATCCAGTTTGGCGAAGGAGGAGCGGGTGCTTTTTCTGATGGCAAGCTGACGACCGGCATAAAAGACGAGCTTGTGGGGCATGTGCTGTCAGGCTTTGTCGCTGCAGGCGCTCCGCCTGAGATATTATGGCAAGCGAAACCCCATATAGGTACCGATGTTTTGCCGGGTGTGGTTGCTGGTCTGCGTGAGCAAATTATAGCGGCTGGCGGTGAAGTGCGTTTCCGTACGCAGCTGGTGGGTTTGCATTTTGAAGGGGATGAGCTCGCAGAAATAGAGCTGCAAGATACACGGGATGCGGGTAGTGCGCCCTATCGCATGCGGGCAAGCAAAGTTGTTTTGGCTTGTGGACACTCTGCGCGCGATACCTTTGAACTTTTGCGTGATAGCGGTATTGAGCTTGCGCGTAAGCCTTTTTCTGTGGGTGTGCGCATAGAGCATACCCAAGAGTTTATAAACTATGCGCAATACGGCAGGTCGGCTGCGCATCCAGCACTCGGCGCAGCTGACTACAAGCTTGCGGTGCACCTGCCGCAAGGGCGCGGCGTGTATACTTTTTGCATGTGCCCGGGAGGAAGCGTCGTTGCGGCCGCAAGTGAAGAGGGCGGCGTGTGTACAAACGGCATGAGCACGTTTGCTCGTGATGGGAAAAACGCTAATAGTGCGCTTTTGGTGGAAGTGTACGCGAGCGACCTTGCGGGTACAGACGTGCTTGCTGGTGTAGAGCTACAGCGAAGCATGGAGCGCGCTGCTTTTGAGCTTGCGCGTCGAGAGGGTGGCGCTCCTTATGCGGCGCCCGCGCAGACGGTGGGTGATTTTTTGGCGACGCGCGCATGCCGCGAGGCTGCGTGCGAATCGGGTGCGCGTGGGAAAGCTGCGTGCGAATCGGGTGCGCGTGGGAAAGCTGAGCGCTCGAGTGATGAGAAATCTAGCGTGCGCACAGACGCGAGCATTTCAGGCAAAAAGAGTGTTGTGCCCACCTATCCGCGTGGGGTAGTGTGGTGTGACTTGCATGAGTGTTTGCCGCCTTTTGTCGCGGATGCTTTAACCGAGGCGCTGCCTTTGCTCGATAAAAAGTTGCGAGGTTTTGCTGCTGCAGATGCAGTGATGACAGGAGTTGAGACACGTAGCTCGTCTCCGGTGCGCATAGTGCGCGATGATAATCTTTTTGCAAAAGGCGTACGCGGTTTGTATCCGGCGGGTGAAGGCGCAGGTTATGCAGGTGGTATTATGAGTGCTGCAGTGGACGGTCTGCGTGTGGCTGAAAAAATCATCGAAAGTTTTTAAGGCTGAAGTGTAGTGAGAAACAAAAGAAGTTTCAATGAGTGACAATACTGAGCAAATAGAAAAAGAGATGTCTTGCGAGAGCGCACCTGAAGTGCCCGATGGAACGGAGACGCTTGAGACATTTGAGGTATCCGATGCGTCTGAAGCACCTGTGGCACCTGAGGTGTCTGAGTCGTGTGAGGTGTGTGAGACGTCTGAGTCGTCTGAGGCGAGCGATGTATCTGCTACATCTGCTGCAAATACTACGCCTGATACGCGTATTGCTCCGGGTGTAGAAAACACCGTGCAAGCTAAACCTCGTATGCGCGCGCGAAGTGTCGCGGCTTTTATGAGTGTGTGTGTGGTGGCTGTCACACTTATAGCCGTTGCTTGTTTTGCAGTTGCGCAGACTAACGCGGCTGGTCTTTTTACAACTACAGTACAAGAAATTACAACAGACGGCCAAGATGTTGATGCGCATAATTTGGCCGAAGAAGAAAGTCTAGTTGCTGATAAAGGCGCAGACGCTCTTGAAAAAGAGAACACACCTGATGCGCAGGGAAGTGATGAGGCGAGTGCAGATGCTACATCGGGCACTCAGGAGAGCTCTGGCGTAAGCGGGCAGAGGTCTTACTCATCCAACTCATCTAATGAGTCAAGCTCATCGGGGCATGCAGGCAGGCTCCATGAATCTCATGCAAGCGATACGGCGTCGGACGGGTCATCTGAGGATGCCTCTTCTGGTGCCGATACGACAGGCAGCACAGATGCTCCTTCTGACTCACAGGGCGACACCTCGCAAACGAGCAGCATCACGGTCTCAGTGTCGGTATCGAGCGATGCTGCCGACTCCTCGGTATCGGCGAGTGTGCGTACGCAGTTTTCTCAGGGGGCAAGCGCACTTGATGCTTTGTATGCAACAGGGCTTTCGGTAAATGTCAAGCAGACGTCATATGGAGCCTATGTCGTTGCGATTGGTGGACTCGCAGAAAAAGATTTTGGCTCAGCAAGTGGTTGGATGTATGCGGTCAATGGGAAAGTGCCCATGACTGCGTGCAGTAAATACCAGCTTTGCGATGGTGATGTGGTGACGTGGTACTATGTCGCTTGAGCGCACGCTTGACATATATCACCCGGCGGTGCCATGCGTCTATTTTGTAAGTGCCGTACTCATTACTATGCTTGCATTTCATCCGGTAATCACATTACTGTCTTTGGTATTTTCCTTGATAACGTATGCGTGTTTGCGAGGCGTACGCACGTGTGCGCGTTCTCTTTTGTGGATATGTCCGCTCGTTTTGCTTATTGCTTGTGCAAATGCTCTCTTTTCGCAAAACGGTGTGACAGAGTTAGCACGCCTAGGCGAGTATGTGGTATATGCGGAAAGCTGCGCGTATGGTCTTTGCATGGGTGCGATGCTTGTGGCAGTTATCATGTGGTTTGCTTGCGCAACGTGCGTACTTAGCTCGGGTAAAATTATGGCGCTTTTAAGTAGGCGCTTGCCTACGATTTCGTTTATGATGTCGTATATATTGCGCTTGGTGCCTCTCTTTGCGGCGCGAGGTGCGCACATCGCACGCGTCCAAAAAGTGTGCACTCCTACAGGATCAAACGCAACATCTGCGGAGACAAATGCAGTGTCTGTGCAAGTAGCTGCTGCCCAGCTAGGCTCTGTGTGCTCGACTGCTGTGCACCCAGTCCCTCTACACAAATCGGCTCGTCTGCATATTCGCGAGGGCGCGCGCATACTTTCGGTGCTGATGGGCTGGAGTATGGAAGATTCCCTGGAGAGTGCTGACGCGATGCGTGCTCGCGGATGGGGCGTGAGTGCACGGCGAACGAGGTATATACGATGCCGTTTTCGTTTGCGCGACAGCGTGGCTTTGGTGTGCGTTTGCGCTCTGTCAGTGTTAAGCATAGTGCTCTCTGTAGTAGCTACGTCGCAATTTCAGTTTTACCCTCATATGTCGGTGCTTTTGCTATGGTGGGGGTATGTGGTGATTGCTTTCTTTTTTAGTGTGCCGGTAATTTTAGAGGTAGAAGGGCGGTTTTTGTGGTGCTAGAAAAACACGTTGATGCGCAAGCATACAAAACTAATGCTCTGAGCACCGGCGAAGACGCGCATGGCTCGCCAGTAATGAGTGAGTGTGACATGCCAGTAATAAACACGCGAGACTTTTCTTTTTCCTATCCGGGCGGCGAGACTGTGCTTGAGGGCCTTGATTGGCAGCTTAATCAAGGTGAGTTTGCCGTGCTTACAGGCAAAACTGGCAGCGGAAAAACAACGCTTCTACGCAACCTCAAACCTGAGCTTGCGCCTCAAGGTGTGCGTAAAGGTATGCTTTTGGTATTTGGTCAAGAGCTAAGCGAGTGCACCGTGGCTGACTCGGCTTTGCGCATCGGCTACGTGGCGCAAAATCCTGAAACTCAGATAGTGTGTGATGAAGTGTGGCACGAACTTGCTTTTGGGCTGGAAAATCTAGCATGCTCACAAGATGTTATGCGCCGTCGCATCGCTGAAGTCGCGCAGTTTTTTGGGATCGCAGGTTGGATGCACAGACACACCTCTCATCTGTCAGGTGGACAGAAACAACTGCTCAACCTAGCTAGTGTGCTCGTGATGCAGCCGCGCTTGCTTTTGCTTGATGAGCCTTGTGCGCAGCTTGACCCGGTGGCTGAGAAAAATTTCTTGCATGAGCTTTTTCGGGTAAATCGTGAACTTGGTATCACGGTGGTGGTTGCTACGCATACGCCGGAGGCGGTAGAGGCGTATGCGACGTACACTTACGTTGTGTGCGATAAAAAAATTATCGCTTGCGATAATCAAACTACCTACGTCTCCCGTAACGACAAGTCTCACCAAACCACCCAAACTTGCCAATCCAGCCAAGTTGAGCAGACCGGTCGCACCCCTCATAGCACCCAAACCTACCACATTGACAACACTCCCCAAGCTGGCCATTCCTTGCATACCTCCCGCACCCCCCAGCCCGACAACACACTTTCGCTCACAGACGTCTATTTTCGTTACAACAAAGACTCGGTGTGGGTTGCGCGAGGGCTGGATTTTTCGGTGCAGACAGGCGAGATACATGCGTTGGTAGGTGGAAACGGCTCAGGCAAATCAACCCTTTTACAACTGTGCGCGGGTGCGCTTAAAGCGCAGCGAGGTCGCGTGCGCAACGCTTATCTCGGTGCACAGGCTTTGCTTGTGCAGGATCCCAAAGCGCTTTTCGTATGCGATAGTGTAATTGACGAGCTTATGGAGTGGGCGAGCGCAGCAGGTTATACCCAGGAAGTTGCCGAGTGTGAGGCGAAGCGGTTTGGCTTAAGCGATGCTTTATCGATGCACCCTTACGATTTGTCTGGCGGCCAAAAACAACTGCTTGCTATAGCGAAACTTGCGCTTACACCCCCTCGTTTATTGTTGCTCGACGAGCCGACAAAGGGGCTTGACGTTGCCACAAAAGTCCAGATAGCGCGTTTGCTTGCTGCGCTTTCGCATGACGGTGTCACGATTGTATTGGCCACGCATGACTTAGAGCTCGTGTCTTGTGTTGCTGACAGGGTGTCGATGATTTTTGATGGAGAGATCGCTTCTACGGAAAGCACCGATGAATTTTTCCAAAATAATCTATTTTATTGCGCGCCATATACCTCGTTTACTGAGCAATTTTACTCGCGCCTATCCGAGGCCTTTTGCGACAATGGGTGCGCAGAGAGTGATGCTGGGGAAATATCGTGAAGCAAAGTTCGACAAATGAGGCTTCATCTCGCAGCTTTGCACGTTTCTTGCAGCTTAGCGAAGCCCCGGTAATCATCGCGCTGCCTTGTGCACTTGGTGCGGCGGCTTTTTTCCAGTTGAACAACGCTGCGCTTTTGACGTTTGTTGTTGCCCTCGCCGCGCTCGGCATGCTTTTTGCGGGCTATGAATCATCGCGTCCTGCCCTGCGACAAATTATGCCCTGCGTGGTGCTTGGTGCGTTAGCTGCTGCGGGGCGCGTGGTATTTGCTCTTGTGCCCTATGTCAAGCCGGTTTCTGCGATTTGTATTTTGTCGGGCGTGGTATTTGGGCGCAGAAGCGGGTTTATGGTGGGTGCGCTGGCGGCCTTTGTGTCGAATTTCTTTTTTGGACAAGGGCCTTGGACTCCTTGGCAGATGTATGCGTGGGGTTTGGTAGGTTATCTCGCTGGCGTGTTTGCAGACGTGGGGCTGTTTGGTTTGCTTGCGCCAACGGACGTGTCTTCGTCTTGTCAGTCATCGTCACAGTTGCCGACGTCGCAAAAGACTACCTCCTTCAAGTTGAGACGAGCGATGCTGTATGTATACGGTTTTTTATCGGGCTTACTGTATGGCTTTTTGCTCAATACGTGGACGCTCGTGGGATTTGTGCAACCTATCACCTGGGAAAGTGCTTTGATGATATATGGTGCAGGACTACCATTTGACTGCGTACATGCAGTTGCTACGGTTGCGTTCCTTGTGATTATCTATGAGCCTTGGCGCCGCAAATTATTTCGCATCAAACAAAAATATCAGTAGTTAAAATCACAACTAAGCGAGAGGAAAGAGCGGGTTAACATGCATGCACCTACAGACATAAAGACGGCAGCACTTGAGCTTAAGGGCGGCGGTGCTGTTATATTTCCTACCGATACCGTCTATGGACTCGGCATCGCGATAGACTCATCTGCGACACCCGATGTGCTCTATGAGCTCAAAGGTCGCGCGCAAGACAAACCCATCGCTTGGCTAGTGGGCGATGAGTCTGATCTTTTGCGCTACGGAAGCGCAGTGTCAAAGTTAAGCTGTGCGCTGGCGCATGCGTTTTGGCCAGGACCGCTTACCTTAGTAGTAAAAGCTTCAGACGCTGTACCTGCACCTTTTCGCTCTTTTGCAGGCACAATAGGGCTGCGCATGCCGGCTAATCCTTGTGCGCTGTCATTGGTGCGCGAGGTGGGCTGCCCTCTTGCAACGACTTCGGCAA
>CAYNWQ010000036.1:0-9137 GCA_964400955.1 uncultured Gordonibacter sp.
ATTGAGTCTTTCTCTGTAGAACCATCTTCGAGCTTATCGGCCGCTTCTTGCAAAACACTAATGCATGTTTCACTGCTGTGGATAAGAGCCTGCGTACGTGAAATAGCAGCATCAACTTTACCCTGTGCCGCATAAGCCGAGCCGCTCAATTGAGCAGCCGCTTCATTAAGCTGAGATGAAGTCTGCGAAATACCTGCGATACTTTCGCTTATTTGAGGTGCAGCTTTTGCACTAAACTGATTGAGCTGGCTTTGCGCATCTGAAGTCAGCGTAGAAATGTCGCTTAGCATGCCTGCAGTGTCATCTATTGCACCACTCGCGCTACTCAGTGTTTCTTTCACTCCTTCAACTTTGCTTTGAGCTTCAGCTATCTTGTCTTTTACACTTGCGAGAGAGACGTGCGCGTCTGAAAGCGTTTGTGACGCTTCGTTTAGCTGAGTCGCAGCATACGATGACGCCTCGCCAGTGTCAGTGCTAATTTTGTCACTCACGCCATCAATCGCTTCAGCGGCGACATCGCTTACGGTTGAGACAAAGGTGGAGTTAATAGTCTCTTCGAGTGTGGTTGCACCGGTATCGGTAATCTTTGGCGCGACAGGGCCTGTCTTTTCGTTGACGTAATACTCGAGTTCGGGTTGCACGAAGTCCCCGGTTGTGAGAGTGAGTAAGTTTTCCGTGAAATTGCTCGGGATGACAAAGACCGCATAAGTCTCACCAGCATAAAGTGAAGACATCGCTTCTTCTCTGTCCTGAAACACCCAATCAAGCTGGTCGTTTTCTGCGAGTTTATCGACTATCATGTCGCCAATATGTAGCTCACCGGTAAGCGTAGTTTCACCGCCCTCGTCTTCATTTACCACGCTTACGCGCATGTTGCCAGTATTGTCGTAAGGGTTCCAAAAACCTATGACGTTATACCAGGTATACACCGAAGGCAAAACAAGCAAAGCTACGACAACCACCAAGGCTGAAGGGGTTTTAATAAGGCGCACTACATCGCGCCTAAAGACCCGCCATACGTTTCCCATCCCGCCTACATCTCCTTTTTATCTAGCGCCGTCTTCAAAAAATCCTACGCGGAAATTTTTAAAAACAACCTCTCCTTCAGCCTGCGTTTCATCAAGATCCACATCTGCCGCAATAGCAAAATCGTGATCTTGTTCCGGGTCGGAAAATATCTGGCGAACATGCCAGATACGCTCCGCCTCCTCTCGCGACTCGTCAACCAAAAAATACGCCGCGCTGTGCGCATCGGCATCGATAAGCACTTCTGCGTGCTCGGCGTAGTAGTTATCAAGCGCATACGCCCAAGACCTCTCAGTGCATCCCCACGCTGCATCAAGCTTGCCAAGCTCGCTTGTCTTTTTTTGCGACGCAAGGCGCACGCGCAAGAAAAGCGCATTGCGCACAAGCAAACGCACACCGCGCCTATCTGCAACGACGCCGGGTTGTGTAGGAGGCGCTGCAATATCTGACTCTCCCGCAAAGCCGGCATTTTCCCATTCATCAACCAGGATCGAGTCAACCGATTTTACTAAAAAGCCCAGCCACGACACGATATCATCGAGTCGCTCATCACGCTTTGAGGCAGGGATAGTGCGCCCGAGTACTTTATAAGCATCAGAGAGATAGCGCAAAAGCGTACCCTCGCTGCGTGCTATTTTATAACGCCCGACATAGGTTTTAAAGTCAGAGACACTCTCAACCATATCGCGCACGATGGATTTGGGAGAAAGCTCGAAGTCACGCGCCCATGGCACTTCTTTACAATAGTGCTCAAACGCTGCGTCAAGCATCTCTTCTAGAGGCTTTGGATAAGTAACTTCAGCGAGTCGCTCCATGCGCTCCTCGTACTCCATGCCATCTGCCTTCATCTCAGCCATCGCCTTATCGCGCGCCATGCGCTCTTGTGCACGCAACACTTGACGCGGGTCTTCAAGCGTAGCCTCTGCAAGCGAGATTACATCAAGTGCATAGGTGTCACTTTCTGGGTCAAGCAACTCAAGGGCCGCTAACAAAAAGGGAGAAAGAGGCTGGTCGAGCGCGAAATCTTCAGGCAGGTCAACCGTTAATACGTATTCTTTAGGTACAGGCTCTACAAGTGCGGACTCAGTTGTAGGCGCAGTTGTAGGCGCAGTTTCAGTGGACGCAGCTTCAGTGAGCGCAGCTGTCGCAGACGCGTCTGGATCTAACTCCCGCACCTCCACGACGCCAGCAGCAATAAGTGTTGCAAAGATCTCATCGGCGCGCTGTGTAAGCGCAAGCTTTTCTTCATCGCTTTGCGCAGACTCAGCGATAAGAGAGCACACGCGCTTATACGCATCTTTCCCATACATTACGCATGCAAGCACCATAGAGTGTGTTATACGCATACGCGGGTTGAGCGTTTCGGGCGGAGCACTACACAAGCGCTCGAATGTTTTTTCGCTCCAGGTAACAAAGCCTTCAGGAGGTCTTTTCTTTTTTATCTTGCGAAGCTTTTTTGGGTCGCCTCCTGCACGCTGCACGAGTTTGGCGTTTTCGATATCGTGCTCAGGCGCTTCGGCTAACACCATACCTTCAGTGTCAAAACCCGCACGCCCTGCGCGACCCACGATTTGATGAAATTCGCGTGATTTGAGACGACGCATATGGTGTCCATCAAATTTGGTAAGCGCTGTAAGCACTACGGTATGTATAGGCACATTAATACCAACACCAAGCGTGTCAGTGCCACAAATGACTGGCAAAAGCCCCCGCTGCGCAAGCTTTTCTACAAGCAAACGATAGCGCGGCAGCATGCCTGCATGATGCACTCCCACGCCACACTCAAGCAAACGCTTGAGCGTTTTGCCAAACTCGGTACTAAAATGAGCACCTTTGAGTGCTTCTTTGATAGATGCGCGCTCTGCCTTGGTCGTAACACCATAACTTGCCAGCGCACTCGCCGAGCCAAGAGCAGCATCTTGAGAAAAATGTACCAGATACATCGGTGCTTCGCCGCGCCTCAATGCAAGTTCGACACTTGCCTCAAGAGGTGTTGTGACATATTCATAAGCAAGCGGTACCGGGCGAGGTGCATTGTCAATCGTATCAACATCTCTCTTTGTACGCTCAGAAAGCGAGCAAGCGATACTTGAGGTATCACCAAGCGTTGCACTCATCAACAAAAACTGCGTTTGAGGCAACGTAAGCAAGGGCACTTGCCAAGCCCACCCGCGGTCAGGGTCGCCATAGAAATGAAACTCATCCATCGCCACACAGCCCACATCAGCACGCTCTCCCTCACGCAAAGCTTGGTGAGCAAGGATTTCTGCGGTACAACAAATAACCGGTGCTTCCGCATTGATGTGAGCATCCCCTGTGATCATGCCCACATTGTCTCGGCCCAACACATCAACCAGATAGAAAAACTTTTCGCTGACAAGTGCTTTTATGGGAGCAGTGTAGTAGGAGCGCTTTCCTTGTGCCATAGCCATAAAATGCATACCACATGCAACAAGTGATTTTCCAGAACCCGTAGGCGTGCCGAGTATGACATGGTCACCCATCATAAGCGCCATCAGCGCTTCTTCTTGATGCGGCCACATCTCGACACCACGAGCGCTCACCCAAGCGCTAAAGCGATCAAAGGCAGTTTCGGCATCAAGCCAATCCTCAAGCTCAGCTTCTCCTTCTTCTGGCTCCCACCACGAAGGAGAAAGATTGCCTAAAGACCCCCTCGCAAAAGCCTCATCTTCCGTCAACGACAAACTCATATCAGACTAAGACTAGGCAGGATTTAAGCGTTTATATAAACGTAGATAGTGCGTATCGTGTCGTTGAGGTTGCCGGATGCATTCGCAGCAGAATAGTCATAGGAAAGTACCGCTGACCACGTATACGCTACACCATCTATCGTAACGTCACCGGAAAACGAGCAATTTTCTTTTACGAGTGTCGTAGCGTCAGAGGCATACGTCGAGTACTCAGATTTGTCAGAAGGCAGCTCAACCGTGCCCTCTTCTACGTCAATGCCCGCCTCTTGCAAAGTCTTTTCTACGACGCCTTCATTTTTCACTGCGTCCGAAAAACTAAGTGTGCCAAAGCCAAGCGAAGAAGTTGATGCCGAATATCCTGCTTGTATGATAAGGCCAGCCTCATCAAAACCCAAATACACCGTCGGTGTGCCTGACTTCGTATCAGCAGGCTCCGAAGTCAAAGTGACGTTTACCGTTGACTTTATCGGATTACCCTCCTCATTGACCTCACGGGCAGCAGAGGCCGTTGCGCCATGTTCGAGCTCTTCGATTGCTTCATCTTGCGTAAGGCCAATCAAAGAATACAAATCGGGCGCAGCTGTTGTTTTCTCTGCTTGATCAACAACATCTTTCGCCTCGCTATCTTGCAGAGCAGAGGTATCCGCATCGCTTTCACTTTGTTTTTGTGCCTGCTGTGTAGCTACGAGCTGACTTTCCTGTACGAGCTGAGTCGAAAAGTACACAAGCGCAGCTATGAGCAAAAGCAAAAGGATAATAACAACAATGAGTATTTTGCGCATACGGCGAGACTTGCGCATATATGGCGGTATTTCTTTAGACGAGACGCTCGAGCCACTTGTCTTTGCAGACGCGCCCTTTCCATGCCGTCCAATAGACTCATCTTCTAAAACGACATCCGTGTCATCATTTATAAGCGAAGGCTCAAGATGGGGCTCTAGGCTTTCGAGCGCATCAGGAAATTCATCTTCAGTATCACCCTTATAGCTAAAACCAGACGCATGCGCACCTACGTGTGTATCCGTCATGGATAGATTTTTATTTTCGTCATTTTGTTCAGGCATTATGCATACACCTTGACCTCTCAAATGCTCTCAGCGCACGACCTGCGCATACAATATCTTATCCAAGGAAAAAGAAATAGTAGACAATTGCTGCGACGATACCTACAAGTGCTATCACGATGATGGCTTTTTGCATACCAGACATAGAACTACCCTCAAGATCCTCAAGCGTCGTCGGCACATAGTCATCTTTACGCTGAGATTTTGCGGGATTTGTAGGACTTGTTGGCTTCGTATCTTGTACAGGCTCTTCGTCTTGCGCAGGCTCTGCAATCGAATTGGACTCTTCTGCAAAGTATTCCTCAGCCTCTAGCGCGAGCTCAGCCTCTTGCGCTATCTCTTCCGCATCCTGCGCGAGCTCTTCTGTATCCTGTACGGACTCTGCGCTCAAAGTGCTTTCTTTTGCACCTACTTCGTGGCGCAAACCTGCCTCGATAACAATCTCATCGCAGTCATCACTTGAGACACTGATATGGGAAAACTGTTTATCGCCTACGCTCACGCGCGTATCCTTTCTCTCTTAGGCACAGATTATAAAGGATACGGCGCGTTTGAGCAGGCGTCTACATAAAATTCAACTGAACAAAAGCTCACCTACACTACTTCTCCTTTAAGCCGCAAGGCTTCAAGGCAAAGCAGCATAAAGAAATTAAGAGGTACGCACGATACGCGCAATAAACCGAGTAGAGGTGTAACTACTAGGTGCTATAAGGCGCGTATTTTCGCACGTGGTGCGCAAAAATTGCACGGGTACTTGTGGTATATCAAAATACGTCACTTCAAACTCACCTAAAGAAGCGGCGCGCGCAAGAGAGGTGCGTATAACCTCTTCGTTTTCGACATTGAAAAGAGAAGTTGTCGTATAGAGCAACACCGAGCCAGGCTTCATCATACTAAGAGCAAGCAAAAAGAGCGATTTTTGAAGAGAGGAAGTGCGTATCACTTCTTCTTGACGAAAAAGCGCGTCGTGGTCATTTTCTGTAAGCGGCAATGATTTTGCTTCAACGCAAGGTGGGTCAAGCACGATGATGTCAAATTTTGAGTCCTCACGAAATCTGCGAGCGTCTAGGTGACGTGTCTCTATCGGATAAGCAAGCTGTGCATTCACTTTTGTGTCAAGCACATTAAAGCGCGCGGTATTCATCTCGCAAGCTACTTGAAACAATCTCGCGGATGCATTTTCTGCACGCAATTTTTCGCTTGCTGCTGCATATAAGGGCAGGGTCATATTACCCTCACCAGCGCACATTTCAAGCATGCTTATTTCATTTTCAGCTAGCACCTCATTGGTGTCATCGCTTTCGCTCTCGCCTTCACTCTCACCTATCGCATCATTTGCGCTTGCGCTCTGCACATACCCGCGCTCACGTGCAATCTCGAGAGCAGCTTGGGCAGCAAGTAACGACACCACCAGACTCGAAGCGTCGCTCATCACAACGTTTCCTTCACTCACAAGCGGGTCTTGCCCAAACGCCTCGAGCTCAAGCTCGCCTAACTCGTAGAGATGAAAGTTTCCGACGTTGACGCTAGACGCGCACACCTCAACTTCTGCGTCCCTCAAAAGCTCAAGCCCCTCTTCTTCGCTCAGCGACAGACTATTTATCCATACGAGAGGTTTTGTATCTACCTTAAGCATCCGCTCGATATCGTCTATCTCTTGAGGGCTATATTTAAGGCGCATAAAATCTTCTACCGCATCACAAGCAGGCATTGTCTTACTACGCGAATGCGCAACGTAATACCACTCAGGTTTTCCGTTTACTATTTTTGGCATGAGGAGTGCTCCTTTTCAACCTGCTCAGCCTTGGCTAAAAGAGGAATGCTCAGCGCTTGCGCAGGACACGCATCAACACCCTCGTAACACTTCGTGCATTCGCTTACGTGTTTAGCAGCTGCAATGTTATGAGGGTCGATACCTTCCGGGCATACCTTCACGCAGCGCCCACACACTCCCCCATTTGCCTCAATGCATTTCTTTTTATCAACGCTCACTTTCATCACACGCTTATTTTTGCGAGACATCAAACTCATCAACGCCGAGAGAGGACAAAAGACATGACACCATTTTTTGAAAACAAGCAACTCTAAGATAAGCAGCACCGGCACAACGATAAGCGACCAAGTGATGTCGCCACTTGCAAAAAGAGAAATTACTAAAAAGATGGTTGCAAAGCTAAGTCCGATAGGACAAATAAGACAAAATACCGGAAAGCCAAAGATAGTAGCAGAAAGCAGTGCACCGAGCAGTACGAAGTGACGGGAGTCTAGTGCATGTTCGCGCTCCTTACAAGCACTTTTACTACCGCAGGCCACACACGCGCTTTCGACGTGCGACTCGTCTGTGTCTTGCGCGCCCGCCTTGCGCACACCCAAATCATCAACGCTCGCGTCGCGCATGTCGCTTGCACTCTCTGTGCACGCCTCGCTTGCGACCTCTGACTTATCTTGGCAAGCACCACTTTGTTTTGACTTTGGTCGGAAAAGGTCAGGTATTCTTTTCACTAACGGAACCGGACACACCCAGCCACAGAAAAATCTTCCCAACAAAGCCATACCGACAAGCGCGATAATAAAAGCAATGAGTACTCGTGGTAAAAAGGTCTTTTCAGCAAGCAAAGTAGTAAGAGAGCCCAAAGGACACAAAAGCGATATGTCACTTAACCCAAAGGCGCTTATAGTACCAAGCCCCGTATTAACAACATAGCCAACTGCTACAACAGCACAAATAACCAGCGCAACAATAACGCGCACTTTTGATGCTTTCATTTCCCCCTACCTTTCCGTTTCAGGTGCTTGCACAACTACAGCACGCGAGGTCGCTTCCGAAGACAGCGAGCGCGAACCATTGGTAAGCGAAACGCATGCCGCTTCGCAGGCACCACAGCCATTACACGCGTCCCTCACTATCACGGGGCGATTGTTGCTATCTAGCTCGATTGCCTCATACGGGCACACATCAAAACATGCATGACAGCCCATATTAAGGTAGGCCAAACACCACTCTTCGGTAATATGAGCCTTGCCTATGATGGTCGTCTTTTGTGTTGCACCCGCTGACAGGTGCAAAGACGAACTCGGGCACGCCTGCACACACAGTGGTATGCCACCGTTTTCTTGCTCGCAAAAATCGCAATAGTTCTCGCGAAAATCCATCTGCGGCGTGAGTATATTTATCACACCATCTTCAATGCGACAAAGACGTATTACGTCGCGTGGACAAGCTTCGAGGCAGCGCTCACAGCGTATACATCCCGCAAGAAAGATGTCTTCGTCTTGACCCCCCGGCGGTCGCACGATAGCATTCGCCGGCAAGTAGCGCACACCACCAAGTCCAAGCGTTACCGCTAGACCCCCCACACCATACATCAAAGTACGCCGCGAAAAACCCGTGTGCGCATGAGTGGCATTCTCTCCTTTTTCGTCTAATGTAGTTTCCATTGTTTCACTCCTCTGTCAGATTTTCTCTAGAAAGCGGTATAGTTACCGCCAATGCGAGACATCGTTTTGCGCCAAATTGAATCTGGTTCATTTGGCGTCCAATCAAGGGGTTTCAGTTCAATGTGTTTGCCCCCTGTATCAAAAAAATTACTCAGTTCCACTTTGTCACTTACTTTGATAGCACTCGCCGGACAAATGCTTTCACAAATGCGACATTGCAAACAAAGCACCGGATAATGCTCAAGTCCAAGTCTTGTCCCCCTCTCTTTTCTCGTGCCGATCTTTTTCAGAGCACCAGTCGGGCAAAATACCGCACACATCTGACACGACTTGCAGATTTCAGTGTCTATCGACACTTCACCCCAAAGGCGCGTATCGAGATGATCGCGCACCGGCTCACCAAGCAATTCCATCAGCTTGAAAAGCCGCTTTCTGCGGTGAGGAACATAATGCGAAAGGGTACCTTGTTTGTTGACATGCTCAAAGCTCGGCTCCTCCGTTGTTTGCGTGCGCGCAACTTTTTCCTTGATAAGAGACACTTCACTTGCTTGCTGTGCTTTGAAATCGGGCTCGTGTGTTATCTCAATCTCAATCGTTTTACCAAATGCACCCAAAAGATTTTGAGCGCTTTCCATCACTTTGCGTGCCAACGCCCCACCTGAGGCATGGGTGCAACGCTCACAGTCGCCGGTATGAAGTACGACCTGCGTGCAGCCAGCGATACAAAGCTCCACAAACAAGGACTCATCGAGGCGTCCCATACACATCACGTCCGGAGTCTCGTTGCGCTGCTTTGCACTCATATAGCTTGAGCAGCTAAGTTCAACAAGTCCAGAGCGAGCTTTAAGCTTTTCGTGGCAAAGTGACGAAAGCTCTTTATCGAGCGGATTTTTAGCTT
>CAYNWQ010000037.1:0-3122 GCA_964400955.1 uncultured Gordonibacter sp.
CAACTGATGAAAAAGCCGCAGAAATGGCGGCGGATTTGCCTGCGTCAATCGGGGCGGCGGTGTATAACGCTTGGGCAGAAAATACCGAAAAAAGCTGCAGCAACTATAAAACAGCACGCTCTGAAGCGTCTGCCGCTGATGCTTTTCTTCGTGATTATTTAGGAACTACCAGCAAATAGCGTATACTTTAGGGCAATTATGCCCGATGGGGTGATAAGGCTTATATAGGTGAAAGGCAAAATTATGCCGGAAATAATGGATCACGTTGCACATTTGTCCCAGCAAATAGGTCCTAGACCTGCGGGAACAGAAGAAGAACAACAAGCTGCGCTCTATATAGCAGAACAGCTTGAAAAAGACGCAGGTATGCCCTGCGCGGTGGAGGATTTTAACGGAGTTGGCGGAAACACGAGTGCGCGAGTATTGTGCTGTGTGGTGTCGGCTCTTTTCGCAGTGCTTTCTCTTTTGCTACCGGTGGTAGCGCCTGCAGCTATCATTATCAGTATTGCTGCTGCTTTTTTGTTTGTTAGCGATGTATTAGGTAAGTCCATCATTTCGAAATATTTCGCGCGCGGCGTAAGTCAAAATGTGGTCGCCAAATACGAGCCTACCTATACAGCAGAAGGCGCTTCGACACGCCGCCGAAAGGTGATACTCGTAGCTCATTACGACACGGGAAAGGTGCAAGCCGAAACAGCAGGACCACTTGTTGGTGCACTTGCGATAATACAAAAAGTCGAGCTTGTGGCAATGATACTTGTGCCGCTTTTGCTCATTTTCAAGAACGTCTTTTTTACGCATGATACGGGCGCTGCAGCTACTGTATTAAGCGTTTTGCTTGTGATAGCGATTGTGGCTGTGATGCTTTTGCCGCTTGCGACACTTTTGCATAAGTTTGCGAAATACAACGATGGTGCCAACTGCAACGCTAGTGGTGTCGGAGTGTTGCTCGAGGTTGCGACTCGTATTGGCCGCCTCAGTCAAGAAGAAGACGAGGATGTAATGATGCATGGCGAGGCAGCAGCACGTGCAGCAGGGCTCATACCCGAAGGCGTTGAGTTTAGCTACGACGCGGGCATGGCCGGTGTGGCCGATCCATTTATCGCCGAGCAATCACAAGAAGCTCGCCTTGCTGCCGCGAAAGCAGCTATTGCGGCGCTGTCGGGAAAGCCTGTTTCTCAAGAGCCAAAAGATATATCTGCACATCTGGTGCAGGTGAAGGATTCGCCTTTGATAGAACCTGATGCCGAGGCGATAAGTGCGCAGCGCAACGAAACGCGCGAGGCGTTTGCGACTATTCCGGCCGAAACGCTTGAAGCGGCAGGTGCTGGCGTCGCGAGTGCTGCGGGTGCGGGTGTTGTGGGAGCTGCTGCGGGCGGTGCGGGTGAAGCCATTGCTGGTGTCGCGGCAGCAGGTGTTGCCGGTGCGAGCGTGGTTGGCGATGTAGCCGGTGCGGCTGCGGGGACAACTGTGGAAGTTGCCGCGAGTGTTGCCGATGCGGACGTGGGTGCGGCTGGTGCAGTGGACGTGGGTGCGGCTGGTGCAGTGGACGTGGAAGTGAAGTCCGCTGCAGATGAAGGCACTCACGATGCTAATGTGCCAGACTGGTTTAGAAAAGCCCAACAGAAAGCAAAGAAAAAACCTGCTGATACCTCCTCGATTCATCGCTCTCGCTATGCCGATGCTCTTGACGCTGCCGCTCAGATTAGTGCTGCAAGAACCGAAGAGGCGCAAAATGAAACTGCGCAAGCAGCTGTCTCTCAGATTAGTACTGCACAAGGTGACGCCATGGAGATGCCAACAGCGCAGGCAGGCATGCAGGTAGGTATGCAGACAGGCGCTGAGTTAGGTTCGAGCGACGCAAGTGCTGCGGGTGCGGACGACGTGGCTGGAATGGTTGGTGCAGGAGCCGCGGCTGGTGCGGACGTCGCGGCTGGTGCGGGTGCAGGTGGAATGGCCGGTGCGGGAGCTGCGGCCGGTGCAGGAGCCGCGGCCGGTGCGGACGTCGCGGCTGGTGCGGGTGCAGGTGTCGAGGTATCCGCTGGGGTAAACACGGAGATGAACGCCGAGGCAAACGCCGCCATGAGCGACGTATCAATTTTCCAAGGAAATACGAACGGCAGCACTATAGCAATGCCGCCTATTGACACGACAGCCTTGCAAGGCGAGCGTGCATTATGGCCTTCTTCTGCTGCAGCTTCTTCCTTTATCGAAGAGCGCCAAGCGCGCGATAGAGGAGAAGTGTCTGGGCGTACGGTCAATCGAGTGGAAATACCCGTGCAAGGTGTGTCGGTTGCTGCGGCCATGCCCGCAGATGGTGCTTCGGCAAAAAATGCTGCTTTAAGCAATTTGCCAGAAATTGTGCCTGCTCAACCGTCGCGTAGAGTTATGTCTTTACCTCAGATAGAGACCACTTCTGCCCTTCCTCTTGTGGAAATGCAAAAGCAGCGTGCCCCTCTTGCCGATGTTGCTTCAGGAAAAGACGCGGCGAAAAGCCTACTCAGCACCCTACCTTCTATTGACCTTAGTGACCCGGATGGCTCGGGAGTAAATGCGAGTGATGCGCAAGATGCGACAAATAGTGCGCCGGCAGGCCGCGAGGAGCTTGATGAGGCTACCTCGATGTCTTTTGGAGAGACTCCCTTAAGCGAAGAGGTGTCTGACTTCACAAGTTCTTCTCCTAGTGCAACCGGGTCGTTTATACCGGGAGCAACGGGCGCCTTTGCGCCGGTAGGTGAGAGTCTCTTGCAAAATCTCGACCCGGCCGATATTTACGTCGATGATGCAGATGATTCCAGCTACGAAGGCAACGTCACCGAAACAGGAGCGTTTGCTGGCCCTGGCTATGTAGATATGCCGCACTCACGGGTGGGCAAATTTTTCGAGAAATTCCGTTTCGGAAAGGGTAAAGACAAAGACGCAAATACTCCTCAAGAGTGGCTTTCTGTAGAGGACTCTTTTGACGCGCGTTCGGTCGGAGCTGCGCGTGGCAGCTGGGAAAGTTTCCGCGATGATAATGGCGCAGATGACGATTACGATGGTGCTTACGACGAGAGTTATGATGCGGGTGAAGGCAACTACGACAGCAGTTATGAAGGCACCTACGACGGAGACACCTACGA
>CAYNWQ010000037.1:3222-9125 GCA_964400955.1 uncultured Gordonibacter sp.
GTGAAGGCAACTACGACAGCAGTTATGAAGGCACCTACGACGGAGACACCTACGATGGAGGCACCTACGATGACGGTTCCTACGGTGACGGTGGATATGACACCTACGACGCTGCTTATGCTGACAACACGAGCAACGATTTAAGCAACGATTATGATAGCAGCGCAGCTAGCAGCCACAATAGCAATGATAACTATAATAACGCTCCGATTTTTAACGATGATTTTGATATTGATTTTGGGGACGATTTTGATTTAGAAGCGACGAGTCTTTTCAGCCAAAAACTTGGTAATGAGATTGACAGTTCAGAGAGCGAGAGCACTAATAAGTCGTCGCAGCCGCATTCGCATAAGCGTTCGTGGCATGGTGGGGCTTTCTCGCTCAATATGTTGCGCAGGAAAAAGGCAGATGATGCCGAACAAAATGACGAGCAATACGATGACTATGCGGGCGACTTTGACGCTTACGACGACGCCTACGACGACGCTTACAACGACGGCCATTATACCGACAACCATTACGCCGACGAATATGCGGACAATTATCAAGATGACTATGCGGCAGGCTCTGCGGGAGGCGACTATGGTAACTATGGCGACGAAGCCTATGGTACCTATGATAGCTCCTACGCTGATGGTAGCGACGTTCACGCCGCCTACAACGCCGGCCACGATAACGCCTACGGCAGCGACTATGACACCTACGATATCGATGAAGGTTCGCACGAGGGCTATGGCAGTTATGGCGACGCTTACGGTGCAAACGAAAGAGAGCAAATACACCGTTTCCGCCGAGCAGACATCAACACAGAAGTCTGGTTTGTCGCGCTTGGTGCAGAGCTATCAGATAACTCAGGCATGAAGGCATTTTTGGCTGAGCACGCACAAGATTTGCGCGGCGCTATCATTATAGAGCTCGAAGGACTTGGTGCAGGAGAGCTTTCGCTTATCGAAAAAGAAGGTGCCTATAAACAGCAATCTTCTTCGTCGCGCATGAAGCGCTATGTGAAAAAGGCAGCACAGGCGCTCGGGATGAACGTGGCTGCAAAAGAAATGTGCTGGAAAGAAAGTGCTGCCGCATATGCTGCGAAACACGGACACCAGACAATGCACCTTGCGGGCACAGATGGCGCAAAGCCGGCGTATTTCGCTCAGGCCGATGATGTTTTGGAAAATGTCGAGCTCGACAAAATGCTCGACAACAGTGATTTTGTTATGGAGTTGCTTAAGAATATATAGCAAACAGCAGGTTTTAGGCGCGCTTACTCTCAGTGAAGTATATAATTTAGCGCTGTGCGCATTCCCGTGCGCGATGTTTTTTGTAGATACGGGATAGAAGGAATTATCTACAACCGAAAATGATTAGAGAGGTTTACCACTATGGCAATCGAAGCTTATTGTGTGAAATGCAAGGCAAAGAAAATAATGAAAGATCCGGTTGAGGGCGTTATGAAAAACGGTAAGCCCATCACTAAGGGTAAATGCCCCGACTGCGGTACCACCATTTGCCGCATTGGTGCTAGCAAATAAGTAAAAGCTAGTAAACGGGCGCTGAGATAGGTGCTAGCAAACGGGCGTCGAAACAGGTGCCTGCAAACGGCGCCAAAAAATACGCCCGCAAACGGGAGCTGGGAAAGGCGCCTGTAAACAGGAACCGGGAAAGGGCCTGTAAATAAGCACTAAGAAAGGCGCCTGTAAATAAGCTAAGAGTTTTAGCACTTCAAACCGCGACGAATCCGTCGCGGTTTTTTGTTGTCGTGTTGCAAATTGTTTCACGTGAAACATTACAAGCGCGCGTAGGGTTTTACTGTCGGGTTTGTCTCAATGATGGCGTGCAGTTCTTCTATGTAGCGAAAAAGTAGCTTTTGCGGGCGACGTTCGTTATGCATGATATAGCCAACTTGCATGGTTTCGTCGACGTTCAAAGGAATCGAAGCGATGCCCGAGTGCATCTCTGCAGACAGCACGCCGGTTGAGATAGTGTATCCGTTGTAGCTGGTCAAAAGGTTGGTCAGCGTTCCGCGGTCAGATATGCGGATATTTTGTTTGTGGGGCAGATAACTCAAAGGCTCCTCTGCGTAATAGAAAGAATTCTCCGTACCTTGCTCAAAGGAATAACGCGGCCACTCTTCGAGATCGCTCGGTTCGATGAGACTTTTTTTCGCGAGAGGGTGGTGCTCGCCAACAAAGACATGTACGCGCGCATCGAAAAGCGGTGCGTAGGCGATATCGGCATCATCGAAAGCTTTTTGCAGCACGCGCTGATTAAAGGAGTCGGTGTATAAAATGCCTATTTCGCTGCGGAAAGTACGCACATCGTTAATGATTTCTCCGGTTGCTCTTTCGCGCAAGATAAAGTCGTACTCGCTGCTTTCGCAGGACTCAATTACGTTGACAAATGCCTCGACGCTAAAAGCGTAGTGTTGCGTGGATACTGACAGACGTAGCTGGGAAGAGTCCGTGTGCGCGTAGTGGGTCTCGAGCATGTCAGCCTGCTCGATGACTTGGCGAGCATAGCCGAGCAGCTCGGTGCCGTCGTTGGTGAGCACGACGCCACGATTGCTGCGCGTGAAAATGGTGATGCCGAGCTCTTGCTCGAGCTCTTTTATTGCGGTTGAGAGGTTTGATTGCGAGGCGTAGAGGTTTTGCGCCGCCGCGTTGATGGAGCCGTATTCTGCGACTGCTATCAGATAGCGCAGCTGTTGAAGTGTCATAGTTTCTCCTTTTTGTTCGCAATTTGCCTGCAGTCTGCCTGTCTTAGCGCTTTCGGGAGTTTCGCGCAAAGAACGCCATGCACGCGTCTGCATGCTCTCAAATGTTTCACGTGAAACAATCTTGCGCTATACATCCGCTCGCTCGCGGCGCACTGCCCGACCATCCACACGCATCTGCTCGCATTGGCAGTTTGTCCGCGTTGTGCACCACCGCACGCGTCTGCATGCCCTCAAATGTTTCACGTGAAACAATCTTGCGCTATACACGCTCGCTCGCGGCACGCACTGCCCGACCATCCATACGCATCTGCTCGCATTGGCAGTTTGTCCGCGTTGTGCACCACCGCACGCACCTGCATGCCCTCAAATGTTTCACGTGAAACAATCTTGTATTACGGACGCATGGTTTTGGGTGAAAAATGTTTCACGTGAAACAATTTGGTTTCTGCGTACATAATTTCCTGTCCATCTGCGGTTTTCTTTTTGCGTGTTCCCGGCTGCTTAGATTGAATCCTTCGCGCGTTCTTTTAGGTATTCTACCGGGTTATCGGTAAAACAGATAACAAATCATCAAAACTACGAATGACGAAATCTATTGTGTTTCAGTCGCATTCGTGGTTTCATGCAACACGTTCGTTTTTTGGCAAAAGCTGCAAATGTTTCACGTGAAACATTTTGCAGGGCAAAGAAGGCTGCCGACAAAGAAGGCTGCCGACAAAGAGGTTGCTTACAGAGAGGCCGCCTAACAAAGAAGGCCGCCAACAAAGAGGCTACCGACAAAAGGCCGCCCATAAAAGGGCTGCCGACAAAGAGGCCGTCGACAAAGAAGGCCGCCTAGTAAAAGAAGTTTGTCCAACAAAGCGGCTGCATGCAAAAAGCCGCATAGATGAGAAGAGGAGACAAGAAAAGACATGGCAAAGAAAAACATCCCCTACGACCAAAAATACTACGACCCGGAAATCGAATGTATGCCACGCCCTGAGCTTGAGGCATTGCAGTTAGAGCGCCTCAAGGACATGGTGAAATACGCCTACGAAAACACCGTGTATTACAAGCGCGCGTTTGACGAGGCGGGAGTTTCTCCTGAGGACATACATACGCTTGCTGATTTGGCAAAATTTCCCTTCATCAGCAAAAAGACGGAGCGCGAAACCCAGCATGTGGGGAGTTTCTTTGGCGAGATGTGCTCGGTGCCAGAAGAAGACGTCATTTTCATGGCTACCTCTTCGGGCTCAACTGGCGTGCCAACGGTAAGTCCTTTTACGCAGGAAGACTTTGACTTATGGCAAAACACAGAGGCGCGTCTTTTCTGGCAGGCTGGCATGCGACCAAACGACCGCTATGTACATGCGCTTAATTTTGCTCTGTATGTTGGCGGTCCTGACGTCGTAGGAGCGCAGCGACTTGGTGCTTTGGCTATCTGGGTGGGCGCTGTGCCTTCCGACAGGTTGCTTTTTGTGCTCAAACAGTACAAGCCGACCATCATATGGACTTCTCCGAGTTACGCTTGGCATCTCGGTGAGATCGCGAAAGAAAAAGGCTACGACCCAAAGGTTGACTTCAACATTCACACGATTATCGTGGCTGGTGAGGCAGGTGGTTCTATCACATCTACGCGCGAAGCCATTGAAAACCTGTGGGGTGCAAAGGTTGTTGACTTTTACGGACTTTCAGACATTTACGGTGCGTGTGCAGCGATGTGCGAGGCAAAAGACGGCTTGCATATCGTGGAAGACCAAATACTTGTCGAGACGGTAGATCCGCAGACAGGTGAGGTGCTCGAGCCTGGTCAAACCGGCGAGCTCGTCTACACCACGCTCATGAAAAAGGCTCGCCCGATGATACGTTTTCGCACCGGAGACATCGGGTATGTGAGTACCGACAAATGCGAGTGCGGCCGTACCCTTGCGCGAATACATGTGACTGGGCGTAAAGACGAGATGTTTATCGTGAGCGCGGTGAATGTTTTCCCGTCAGATATCGAATACGTAGTCCGCGGACTCGAAGGTTTGACGGGCGAGTACTCTATCCGCGTCTACGAAAAAGACTTCACTTGCAAATATGAGGTGTCTGTCGAGCGTGCGCTTGATAGCGATGAACCTTACGATGAGGTCGCGAAACGTACTATGGCGGCAATAAAAGCACACGTTGGCGTGCGCCCGCAGAAAGTTATAGTGTATGATGCTGGCAAGCTCGGTACGTCAAGCGAGCACAAAGCTTCTCGCTTCATCGACGAGCGCGGCTGCCAATAGGAAAGGAACATCATGAGTACAACTACTTTAGCAGTTTCAGGACAACACTACCTTTTTAATGTACAAACATTTGCGCACGTCATCTTGGCTCTCGGTGGAGATGAATACTCGTATGCATTGCGCGACCGCACGACACGCGGGGTTATAGAAGATGTCTCCACAGGCACAAGCGAGCTCGGTGTGCTGTGCAAAACTTCTGCAAATGCGGCAACTCTTAACGAGGCTTTTGCAGAAGCCGGACTTGAGTTTGTTGAGCTCATCGAAAGCGCTCCGCGTGTGGCTTTGCCAAAAAGCCACCCTATGGTAAACGCGACGTCGCTTTCGCTTGAAGACATGGAAGACTATCCTTATGCTTATTTTGAGCAGGGTGAAGACTCTCCGCTTGCTTTTGCCGAAGAAGCTCTCGCAGAAATCCCGCGCGCGAAAACCATCGCGTGCACCGATCGCGCTTCGCTCTCAGAGCTGATAGTTGCTATCAACGGATACACCATTACAAGTGGTATCTTGGTTGGTATATCTGACGGAGCGTCTTTGGCGACCGTGCCGCTCGAGACAGACGTAAAGCTGCATTTGGGCTATGTGGTTTCTAAAGGAGCACAGCTTAGCGCGCCCGCGCAGCGTTTCGTGGATACGCTCAAGAAAAATATCGTGCGTTACGCGCGCTTTTAGGATGCGACGTCTTTAGGACGGCACAACATATTTGGAGTATCGCGGCGCCTTCGGGTGTCGCGATTTTTTTGCGTTGCATTTCGCGCCACGCCACGCGCGGCATATCTCGCGCGCTGCTCCTCGCACCTCGTACAAGGCACAGCGCACAACGCACCTCACGCACAGCTCGTTCGCGACATGTCGCACCCTGCACAACGCACCTCACGCACAGCTCGTTCGCGACATGTCGCACCCTGCACAACGTACCTCGCGCCGCATCTCGCGTGTTG